>CBDVBK010000047.1:0-26910 GCA_965372215.1 uncultured bacterium
CTCCCAGCTGTCGGTAAGACCGGCGAAGTCACCGGTATCCGGATCTGTCACCCAGAGAGTACCTTCCCAGATAGTATAGATCAGGCCATCAGCCACAGCCATTTCAGTTACATCCTGGTATCCTCCTCCAAGATCGGAATAGTCGCCGGTATATGGATCTACCTTGTAAAGAATATCACCCTGAACAACGTACAGAGCATTTGAACATCCCGCTATTGCGGTTGTTCCGGCATATGAGGAGGAAAACTCCGTATAATCACCTGAGGCAGGGTCTGTTCTGTAGAGGGCATCATTCTGGATAACCATCAGTGCTCCTCCGGCCCATGCGAGGAACTGTGTTCCATCGTAAACACCAGGGATACTTTCCCAGCCGCCGTTGCCCGGGTCGACCTCGTATATGGTTCCCATCTGACACGCGTATAGAGAAGCTGCGCTGGCTGTTAAAGCGTTGGCCCCCTCCCATGTCGATGAGAGAGATTCCCAGCCGCCATTTTCCGGATCGGCAATGTAAAGGTTATCTCCCTGAATGGCATACAGATTGCCCTGACAGGATGTCAGCAGTTCCGTTCCACTCCATGACGAGGAAAGGGAATTCCATATCCCGTCGCCAGGATCTACACTGTAGAGGTAATCTCCATCTACAGCATATAGCCAGTCCGCGCTTACAACACCGGATGAAAGCATCAGTGCCGCAGCCAGAACGATGAATATCCGTTTTTTCATTTTATCTCCTTCCAGGGGGACATGCAGGCTCTGCTGCGTGTCCCCATATTTGAAAACTACCTTATAACCATAACTCTCGCTGTTGATACTTCATTTCCCTGCACAAGCTGGAGGAAATACATCCCGGGAACAAGGTTTGAAACATCCCAGTTCAGTAACTGCGTACCTGATATCTCGCCCCTGAAAGGAGTTTCCACAAGCCGCCCGGTCAGATCGAACACATTGAGTTCAGAGTAGCCGTAACCGGCCAGAGTCACTGCTGCAGCGCTTCGGGCGGGATTCGCGATAAGTATTCCTGTGTTCTGCGGAACAATGCCGCCGGACTGATCTTCGATACCCTCCACACCCCATACAGCCATGTTGAGGGAAGGGTCTCCCATTAGATTGTAAGCCTCGAAGTAGTAGGCTGATCTTCCTCCACCGCTGTAATAGCCATAAAGGTCCAGCTTGCCTCCATTGAGGAAGCCCATTGTCATATATTCATCTTCCCCAAGGAACCAGTGGTACTCGCCCTTTTCCATTACATCGTCCTCAGGCCAGTAAGTACTCGGTACCGATCCCCAGAACCAGAGACCTCCTTTTGAAGGGGTTCTGGTCCAGGTTTCGCACCAGGCCGAAGTTGCTCCGGATCCATAGCTGCCGGTAAGACAGGCGTGGGAAAGAACTCCGGGGAACATCCCGTCGTTATTCAGCTGAGCAAAATGGGCTGAATTGAAATACATGTCGTCCCATGATGTAGTTGATCCATGACCGGAGAATGTGAGCATGGAGATACCGCCATTGATGGAAGTTATGGCATCAGACGCATTACTGCCGTAAGTATGCGGGTAAATCTTGTCGTACGTGTAATCCATGGGATTGAGGTAGGTACTGATGCAGTAATTGTGGGTCCCTTCAGAAATGTTCCATTGATCATTGCTGGCTATCCAGCATGTATTCTGTACCCAGGAAGTGAATCCATTTACGTTCTGTTCATACTCTACCGGTCTGTTAGCCATTACTTCAATCTGTTCTGCTGTTCTTACGGAGAACCTTCCAATGAAGGCATCAGGAAAATAGCCGCCGTCATCAAGACAAACGTAGTATAAATCGGTAATACCGCTGTACCTCGCAGCGATGTTTCCGGGAAGATACATGGTATCTCCTACCAGAAGCACATACACAGGCGGATCTGTCCAGTTTTCAATCGCGTCGAGGATATAGGCTTCTATGTCCTGGTATGTACTGCCGGTAACACTCAGATCGACAAGTGTCACATCAAAACCGAGGCTTTCCTTCCAGGTGATGAAATTATCAAGATCGGTTCCCAGAAAATTCTCGTGACTGATAATGAGATAAGGTGCAGGATAAGTTTTGCAGCCTGCTTCGAAAAGACCATAGTTGGAAACCATACTCGACAGTATCCGCTCAAAAGGAGGAGCATAGTATCGAACAGCCCTTGCATAGCTTTCTCCGGGATCACCGCCTTCGTACGAAAGTGTAATTGTAGCTTCAGAAAGCAGGTCACAGGAATTGTCAGCAGGATTCCATCGAAGAGGAAAAACCTCGACGAGAGCAAGATTGCGTCCACGCATATGTCCAGCGTAGATTATTCTTACCCAGCTATCCGGAAAAGACCTGCCGGAGCTGTAGATGCTTTCATCAAGTTCCATCGTGAAGTTCTCACGGGGTTCACTCTTGGGTGCTGACAGAATTCCCGGCTCAATGGGCCATGGGGGGCCATCCACGTTGAGAACGGTTTCATTCGAGACGGAATACTCGATTGCTGCGCCGACCGGGATTTCAAGCCAGGTTCTGTAAACAGGGATCCTGGGCATTGAGACATCGCTTATTGTTTCCGCTCCGTCCATCGATATGACTGAGAAATTGTCACCCCTGATATTGATCGTAGTGAAGTCAGGCGTGGGAGCAACTAATTCAAGAATAATACCGCCTGTTGAGGATTCCATTGTTGATATACCGGAAGCCATAACAGCTCCGGAAACAAGTATCAAAAGGCAGAGCAGTATTTTCATGCTTTTTCCTTTCGTTCTGAGTGAACGTATCTGTATTTGCTTAAATCAGTAACTAACCCTTAACCCGGATTCATCACAGATACTCTACTATAATGCCGTATACAGCAGCGTCTACTTCGTTATACTCATGCATCCGTCCTCGACGTACTGTTCAAGTACGCCTCCGGAGTCTGCATTCGCAAGCCTCGTAACCACTACAGTCTACAACATTTCGCTACGAGTACCTGTGATGAATCCGAGTTTTTAAAACAACCATAGATATAGAAAATCGTTCCACATGTAAAGCAAACATCACAGATAATAGAAAAGCGGGAGAGTCGGAACTCTCCCGCTGAATTGATCAGAATGTATCAGGATTACCTGATAACCATAACCCTTGCTGTTGATACTTCATTACCCTGCACCAGGCGTAGGAAGTACATGCCGGGTGTCATATCAGTAGTGTTCCAGCTGAAGGATTCCGAGCCGGAAATGTCACCTTCGAAAGGAGTAGCGACAAGCCTTCCTGTCAGATCGAACACATTGAGTCTGGCAGGGCCGCTGGCGCTGAGAGTAATTACAGCTGAAGATCTTACCGGATTGGCGACAAGGATATTCGTATTTACATTAACATCGCTGCCGGACTGGTCTTCGATTCCGGTACCGCCCCAGACTGCCATCTGGACAGAAGGGTCTCCCATAAGATTGTAGCCCTCGTAGTAGTACTTGGATAGTCCTCCACCGCTGTAGTAATTAAAAACAGCAAGAAGACCGCCGTTACAGAAGCCCTTTGCCCAGTGAATTCCATTTCCGAGGAACCACTCGTACTCGGCGCGTTCCTGTATGTCATCCTCGTCCCAGTAGGAAGAGGGAACCGAACCGAAGAACCAGAGGCCGCCCTTTCCGGGTGTTCTTGTCCAGGTTTCGCACCAGGCTGTGCCGTAAGCGTAATTACCGGTCACGCAGGAATGAGAGAATACACCCGGGAGCATTGTGGCATTTGTCAACTGCGCGAAATCACTCGAGCCGAAGGACATGTCGCCCCAGCTCGTCTGGCTGCCGTGTCCTGAGAATGTAAGCATCGAGATGCCGCCGTTGATAGAGGTTATAGCATCAGATGCATTACTGCTATAAGTGTGCGGGTAAACCTTGTCATATGTGTAGTTCAAAGGATCGAGATAGCTCTCGATACAGTAGTTGTGAGTGCCTTCTGAGACACCCCAGTTATCATTGCTGGCTATCCAGCATGTGTTCTGTACCCATGGAGTAGAACCGCTGACGTTCTGTTCATAATCAATGACCCTGTCAGCCATTAATACAGCCTGTCCAACCGAGGTTACGGAGAACCTGCCGATAAAGGCATCGGGAAGATAACCTCCGTCAGGAAGGGTGACGTAGTAGAGATCGGTCACACCGCCGTACGCAGTTGCCGCGTTTCCGGGGAGGTAAGGTGTGTCGCCGACCAGCAGAACGTACTGAGGAGGGTCAGCCCAGTTTTCGATTGCATCAAGAATGTATGCTTCAATGGCCGCATAGGAGGTGCCGGCTACACTGAGATCGACCATGGTTACATCAAAACCGAGACTTTCTTTCCAGGTAACGAAATCATCCATGCCTGTTGTTACGAAATCCTCGTGACCGATAATGAGATATGGTGCGGGTGGAGTATCGCATCCACCCTCGAATGTTCCGTAATTCGAAGTTAAACTGGAGAGCATCTGTTCAAAAGGAGGCGCGTAGTATCGGGCAGCGCTGGCGTAGGTTGCTCCAAGATCGCCACCTTCGTAAGAAAGTGTGATAGTAGCTTCAGAAAGCAGGTCACAGGAATTGTCAGCAGGATTCCATCGAAGAGGAAGAACTTCAACAAGAGCAAGATTACGTCCGCGCATTTGTCCCGCATAGATCACTCTTACCCAGGTATCAGGAAAGGTTGTTCCGCCGGAATAAACACTTTCATCGAATTCCATTGTGAAGCTGTGGCGGGGATCGCTTTTCGATGCGGATAATATTCCGGGCTGAATTGGCCATGCAGGGCCGTCAATATTGAGAACGGTTTCGTTCGAGATTGAGAACTCGACTGTTGCTCCAACAGGAATCTCGAGCCAGGTTCTGTAAACAGGAACCCTTGGCATTGAGAAATCGCTGATGCTTTCAGTGCCTTCCATTGCGACTGCTGAATAGTTGTTACCCCTGATATTCAGGGTTTTGAATTCAGGTTGAGAAGTGGTGAGTTCAAAGACGATACCGTCCGCTCCGGATTCCACAATAGTAAGACCGGTTGCCATAGCTGCTCCTGCTATGATGAATAGCAGACAGAGAATGGATTTCATGCCTTTCTCCTTTCAGAAGGAGTTGGTTAGAATTATGAGTATGATATATTAAATTCTTGCCTAACGATTGAACGTAAGAATACTGTTTTTAGTTCCCTATGTAAAGGGTATGGTATCATGTTTTTCCAGCAATTTGTGCTTATTCTCCTCAGTGTGATCCGGTTTGATCCGTCAGATGGGGTATCGCTTGTTCTTTCAGGTGGCGGTGCCCGCGGCTTTGCTCATGTGGGTGTTCTTATGGCTCTGGAAGAGGAAGAAGTCCTGGTTCGAACAGTCACCGGTGCCAGTATGGGATCTCTTATCGGAGGGCTCTACTCCAGCGGATATTCTCCTTCCTTCATAGATTCACTGGTCAGAAATGCTGACTGGGCCTGGATGTTTTCCTCTGCACCGGACAGCAGGCTCACAATGCTGCCCCTGCGTCTATCTCGATCACATGATATCCTTACACTTCACTTAAAAGGATTCTCACCTGTTCTGCCGCGCAGCGCGATTTCCACTCAGCGGGTTGCTTCCCTGCTCTCATCTCTTACCGGTCCGGTTCAGGTTGATCGCGGAATAGATTTTGATTCTCTTCCGATTCCACTCAGGCTTGTAGCCTTTGATCTGGTCAGCCGCTCCAGAATCGTTCACTCATCCGGAAACCTGTCGATATGCCAGCTCAGTTCAATGGCTGTTCCCGCAGTGTTTCCGGCTGTTAGAATGGGTGAAATGCTCCTTGTTGACGGAGGAGTCGGTGATAACATTCCGGTGGATGTCGCGAAAGAAACTTGGGAATATTGCGTACTTGCGGTGGATATTTCATCAGGAAACCCTGAAATCCCTGAAAACCCGACAATGATACAGGTTGGAACTCTCACTTACAGTGCTCTGTCAAACAGAGTGAATGATTTATACCGAGTTGAGCCGGATTACTATTTCAGACCGGATCTCCAAGGGGCAAAAAGCTATGCTTTCACAAATGAAGCGGCTGACAGTCTGATAGATATGGGTTACAATCAAATGCTCGCCTACCTGCGAGAGCATCCGGAAATACCCAGGAGGTCTCCGCATCATGATGCATGTGTTGATCCCAGGCCACACTACATAATAGGCGATGTACAATTTGCCGGTCTTGAGAAAGTGTCAGACAGCGTTGTTCATGATTGGTTCATACTCTCCAGAGGTGATGAAGCGTCTATTGATAAACTCAGGGAAGCCGCGGAAAAACTGTACGCGTCCGGGCTTTTCGACAGAATTGATTACAGACTTGAACCTTCGGCTGATTCGGGATTTGTTGACGTGACCTACACTTTTACAGAGAGAGAACCTTCATCTGTCGGTATAGGTATGACATACTGTGATGAATTCGGTGTTGATGTAAGGTTTACTTACAGACATCTCGATTTCCTGAAGGCAGGGAATCACTTCATTTTCAACATAGGAGGAGGAGACAGGTATTCCTTTGGTGAGATCCGTCTGCTTGACCTTTCTTCGGAAAATCGGAACTGGATAACCAGTTACTCGGCTACTGCCATACAGATGAAAGCAGAATTCTTTGAAAGGGATAAAACCGTTTATGACAGAGTGTTAACAATGGCTGAAGCAAGTGCTGCAAGGGGTTTTTCAGCCGGATGGTCGGGGTTGACCGAATTGGGAGTTTCCGGGGTTCTGCACCGGTATGGCTCCAGTGACCCTGAGGGATTTCCATCCGTATTCATAAGTCATACTAACGAAACTATGTCTGATCCGGTGAATCCGAGGTCCGGTATCAGACTGAAGACAAGATTGTACTGGGCGCCGCTCGGAGATCATAAGCATGGCTGTCTTGACTATGACTTCGAATCAGCCTTTCCGTTTCTCAGGAAGGGAACGATGCAGTTCACGTTCTGGGGACAACTGCTGAGCGGGACAACATGGAACTGGCAGGATAGCAGACTTACCGCATCAAGATCCATTCCCGGGATGCCGTGGAATTCCCTTCCAGCACGGCAGAGACTGGCCGGATCTGCCTGCTTCAGGAGGGATTTGAACGGTCCTTTCTTCCTGTCAATTGAGACCGGAGCGTCATGGGACTGGGAATCACCGTTAGAGATAGAAGACGGGGAATCAACATGGGGAGCAGGGCTTTCAGCCGGAATGAGAACGCCAATGGGCCCGGCGGTTCTCAGCTGGGGTTGGTCATCGGAATGGCATGAAAGATGGACTGTCTCAATAGGCTCACCCCTGACTTATGGGCCGGGGAGGTAGCATCATGGCAAATGTTTTCCCCGCGAAATCAGCAAGGGCAAAGCGTGAGACGGATGCAGGTTACAGAAACACTACTTCGCGAATACTGGCTGGCCCCGCACAGGGCTGTAACAGTTGTACTGTGAGGGTACTTACAATCCGCCCCGAAGGAAGGGTTCCAAGACGGGAATACGACAGTCAGAGAATAATAACTCTTCTCCAGGGAGAGTTGCTATTCATGGACGGTGACGGATCGATGCACTTGCTTGGAGAGAGTGACACTGTCATTGTTCATCCTCATGAGAGATACCACTTACAGAACGATTCATCGAAAAATGCCAGAATCATGATAATAGAAACCCGAGCAACTGGCGCCACCCACCAATAGAACAAAATCGATATACGAAATAAATACACAGCAGGGCGGTAGGAAATTATATGTTTATGGGAAACATGAGTATATTAAAAACTGAAACATTTTCATTTTCCAGTCGGGAGGTAAATCATGAGAAGAATAGCTGCAGCAACGCTGATATCACTCCCTTTGCTGATGAGTTGCGGCGGGAATGAACCGGATCAGGACGAATCGCTGCAAGGAGTTGAGGAGGTCAGAACAGTCTCACTCATTCTTGTAGATTCAATTGGTATCGAAATGGGTGATTCCCTCTATGTCATGGGGGCCATGGAAGGTCTTGCCTACGCTCCCGATGGCAACATCGCCGTATTGGACTGCTCACGATCATGCGTACGGGTATACTCACCGTCCGGAGAGTACATCAGGCAGATCAGCAAGAAAGGTAACGGTCCGGGGGAACTCCAGGACGCAGCCTTTCTCGCGATATCGGAGGACGGACACATTATTCTCGCTGGTGAGGGAAGTGAGATGCTCGGTCTTCACCAGTTCGATTACTTTACAGGAGAATGGCTCGGTTCCGAACAGTCATACGGCTCTCCTCCGACATGTTTAGAAGGTGCTGAGGGCAGTTCATATGTTCGGAAGGACCTGACATTCGATACATCCACAGGAGAACCCAGGATACTGATTTCGATATCCAAGTACGAATACGGTTCTGTAGAACCGGTAGAAACCTATTTAGAAGATGATATGGTTCCCTTCGATCCTTCAGATATGGCCGGATTGATAGGACTGCTCTGGTACGGTTACGACATAGCAGCTGATTTCGATGGAAATGTATACATTGCTCCCCGTTCTACAGAAGAAGCGGTTGTTATAGTCTATGGTCCGGACGGGAATGAGACCGGCAGACTGGAACTGGACCTTGAACCGGTACTTCGAACCGAAGAGGAACTTGAGATAGAGCAGTATATCCTCGAATCAAAGGCTGCGATTATTGGTGATAATATTCCTGAAATGGAACCGGATCCATATAAACCATTGATCAGAGGATTAGAGATTGATGGTGAAGGAAACCTCTGGGTACTTCGAGGAGGACCGATTACACCAACTTTTGATGTTTTTGATATTGCAGGAAAACAGCTCTTTACGGCAGTGGTAGCGGGAAACCCGTCTGATGGCGGCTCATGGCGTTTCTTTATTGATTCACATGGTATTCTTGCTTATGCAGATGATCCCGTCTGCGGGTACCAGAAAATCTACATCCTTGACCTGCAATAGGGGACATGCAAGCTCTACTGCGTGTCCCCCATAAACCAGCCTCTGCTGCGTGTCCCCTACAACTAACAGCTATGTAATACCGTTTATTTGCACTGCTTATTGGCGAGTCGCACCAGACGTTTGGCTTCCAGTACTGCCTGATAGGCGTCACGGGCATATCCATCAGCCCCGATAGATTTGGCGTAATCCTCTGTAATTATGGCGCCTCCCACTAAAATACGGGCTTTGAGATTCTTTTCTTTCGAAAGTGCTGTTATTTTTTTCATCTCAGGAGCTGTTGTGCTTATGAGTGCCGAAAGAACGATGATATCGGCATCGATTTCCTCAGCCTTCTCTACGATGGTATCAGCGTGAACATCTTTTCCGAGATCGATAATTTCAAAACCTGCATTCTCAAGGAAAAGAGCGACTAGATTCTTACCTATATCGTGTATGTCACCCCTGACAGAAGCCACGATTATTCTACCACGAAATTCAACTGTTACATCCTTTTCAAGGTGCGGTTCCAGAAGAGTCGTGAGGGTTTTTGATGCTCCTGCTGCCGCGATAAGGTGAGGAAGAAAAAGCTTTCTTCTACGGTAGAGATCGCCGACTTTTTCCATAGCGCCGGCCAGACCTATCTCAAGTATTTCATTCGCGGAGACACCGCTTTCAAGGAGTTCTCTTCCGGCTGATTCCGTCTGTCTTCTATCACCAATAATGATATTTTTTCTGAGTATTCCCATGAAATCCGGGGATATTCCCTGCGCGTCCAGTTCAGGCAGTCTTCTCTCGACCGGTTCGAGATTCCCCAGGAGTATCTGCGAACTTCTATGAACACCGAGAACCATCGAATCAAGTACATCGATGATTGCGATATTGAGTCCATGGGCGGCCATGGCAGCCAGAAGAGCAGAATTGATACTGCTCCGGTCAGGAAGTCCATGAGAGATATTGGAGATTCCAGCAATCGTAAGAAGCCCTCGATCCTTCAGGAGTGTGAGGGTTTCCAGAGTTATTCCAAAATCAGCGCCGGTACTGATGGGTGACACAACAGGGTCTGCGATTACTCTATCCTCAGGGAAACCCGCTTTCTTCAGGATGGAGATGCCCTTTTCAATCTTAGACAATCTTTCGGATGGAGTTTCTCCAAGGCCATTTTCGTCTATCGGAAGGAGAACAGCGTACCCTCCATGGCGAAGGAGAGTATCAACTCTGTCCAGTATATACTCTTCTGATGCTGTGAGCGAGTTGAGTATTCCGATTCCTCCAAGTTCGCTGAAGGCTTCTTCGATATTGACCGGATCAGACAGATCAACGGAAAGAGGAGATCCAAGGGACAGGCGGCTGAATAGTTCATGAACGAGCCCTTCGGGAAGCATTTCCTCCAGACCGAGGTTGATATCTATTACATCCGCTCTACCCTGAGCACGAGCTAGAGAAATAACACCGAGAAAATCACTCGCTGAAAGAGATTTCTGTAATTGCTTCTTTCCCGTGGGATTGATTGATTCACCAACAGAAAGCATTCGCTCTTTCATAGGAACGATACGATTAACCGAAGTCAGTGCCTGGAACTTCTCAGTGTTCATCGTTTTCGAGGGGCGTCTGCCGAGAAGAGAAATGTATTCCCGTACATGCTCCGGCCCGGAGCCACAGCATCCTCCGATTATGGATGCTCCGCTCCATGCGAAATCCTCCATCCATTCCGCGAACCTTGCAGGACTCATTTCATAGTGACCATCAACAGGCAAACCTGCGTTAGGTTCAACAGTTATCCGCTTTTCGCAGAAACGGGCCATCTCCTGTATTACAGGCAGTAATTCTTCCGGACCTGTTGAGCAGTTGGCTCCGGTTGCGTCAACGGGAAGCTGGTTCATCAGAAGCGCAAGTGCTGTGGGTGAAGTTCCGGATAGAGACAGACCTCCGGATCCAAATGTCATCTGGGCAGATATGAATGCGTCCGGATCAGCGTCTTTTACTGCAAGAATCGCTGCTTTCAGCTCCCTTGGATCGGAGAAAGTCTCAAGGAAGAATATATCGATGCCGGCTGTCGAGAGAGCTTCCGCTTGTTCACTGAAAAGATTGTAGGCATCCTTCCAGGTCATGCTTCCCGACGGATGAATCATATTTCCGGTGGGTCCGATACTGGCGGCAACCATGACTCTGTCTCCGACTTCATCAATCGCTGTTTTCGCCAGTAGAGAGTTCATCTGCCGTACATTATCAGAATTTCCCAGTTTTGCCGCAGTACCTCCGAAAGTACATGTGAGTACGATATCAGCATGAGCATCGGCGTATTCCCTGTGAATCGACCTGAGAACATCAGGGTGAGCAGCTGCCCACTCCTCGGCTGATACATCGGGCGGTATTCCGTGATTGATCAATTCCGTTCCGACCGCTCCATCAAGGAAAACTATCCGCTCGTTAAGGAGTTGCCTCAGCCTCTGAGCCTGAATCATCCTGTTACTCCGCCTTTACTTCCTGCAGATTACTACCAGTTCTCCAGAACGAAAGATACGGTATTTTTCAGACCCTCTTCAAAAGTAATTACAGGTTCGTATCCCAGAAGATTTTCAGCGAGAGAAATATCAGCCATGCTGTGTTTTACATCTCCGGGACGATCCGGGCCATGAATAGGGATAATATCCTCTCTGTCCGTTAACCGGGCTATTTCGGAAGCAAGTTTGTTGACTGTAATACTGTCTCCACATGCTATGTTCAGCATTCTTCCCGGAGCTTCCGGAGCGTTTGCAGCAAGAAGATTCGCATGGACTACGTTTGCGATGTAGGTGAAGTCTCGTGACTGCTCTCCGTTTCCGTTTATCACAGGTTTTCTTCTCTCGTTGAAGGCTCTGATAAACAGCGGAATAACAGCGGAGTAGGGGCTGTCGGGATCCTGGAAGGGACCGAAGACATTGAAGTACCGGAGGGCAACAGTTTCCAGCCCGTAGATATGATGGAAAACGTGCATGTATTTTTCACCTGCAAGTTTGCTGACTGCATAGGGAGAAAGGGGTTTTACATGAAGATCCTCGGTTTTGACCTGTTCAAGGGCGTCTCCATAAATAGAAGAGGAAGAAGCGAAAAGAACTCTTCTGCAACCTGCATCCAGTGCGGCATGAAGGATATTCAGCGTGCCCTGAACGTTTACTTCGTTTGTTGTTATCGGATCAGATATTGAACGGGGAACACTTGGCAGTGCTCCCTGATGAAAGACGACGTCTACATCTTCCATAGCGTTCCTTACGATGTGATAGCTGCGAAGATCACCTTCTATCACTTCGATATCATTTCTGATATCAGCCAGATTGGCCCAGTGACCGGTTGAGAAATTGTCCAGAATCCTGACTTTCTCTCCTCTTGCCAGAGCTTCCCTTGCGATATTGCTGCCGATGAAGCCGGCACCTCCGGTTACAAGATACATGCTAGTTGTTTCCTCTCAGTATTCTCAGAGCAGCTGCCGCCGCGCCAAGTCCGTTATCGATATTCATTACGCATATTCCCGGACTGCAAGAATTAAGCATCGAAAGGAGCGCGCTAACTCCCTTGAATGCGGTACCATATCCTGTAGATGTTGGTACTGCAACTATCGGTCCTTTATACAAGCCTCCAATTACAGTTGGAAGAGCAGCATCCATTCCCGCGCAGACGATACAGACAGTACTGTTCCGCAGGTCGGGAAGAATATGTCCCAGTCTGTGTATTCCCGCTACTCCGATATCATAAAATCGATTTATATCCACATTCATTATCTCCAGGATTACAGCTGATTCCTCAGCTGCATGAAGGTCTGAGGTTCCAGCGGAGATAACAGCAACTGAACCTTCGTTTTCCCTGAATTCAGGTTCGTTACTTCCGAGAATGAAAATGCGTGCCCTCTCGTGATAGGACCCATCGGGGAAAGTTTTCCGAAGGAATTCACCAAGCTCAAGTTCTACTCTGGATACAATTGCAAGGCCAATCCTGCTGAAGAGATTATCAGTTACAGCTCTTACTTCGTCGAAATTCTTCCCTGAAGCAAGAATGATCTCAGGAAGAACGGCTCTTAACCCTCTACCCGCATCCACTCTTGCGAATCCAAGTTGAGAGGTAAACTGTGAATTCAACATATCGAGAGCTTCCTCAGGAGAAATACCAGCCTTTTTCAATAATTCCAGAAGCTCATGCATTTCCTGATTATTCAGTTCAGTCACCTGCCTGTTCTTTCATTCTGTTCACAAAATGAAGCGGATCTCCGGGATTTCCGAGTTTAACATCTCTTCCAATCTCGCTGCAACGCTTCTCCAGTATTTTCAGAATTTCATCCAGAGTATCTTCCACATGCACTTTACCCTGATAAAGATTGTAATTTTCCCTGTATTTCATCGGAGTTAGATTCGGCATTACAACATTTGCTCCTGCCGTGAGGCCCTTTTCAAGACCATCAGGGTCAAGAGTCTGCAGAGCTGTAGTGGCAGCGATATTTATTGTTGGAAGGAGTATTCTCAGAAGAGAGATCATCCGCAGTGTCAGGATCTCCCTTTCCTCCAATTTGCTTAGTTCACCACGCCTTTTCCAGAGAGGAGTCTGTTCATGCTCAAGATAGGGTCCCATACCGCACATATCAATATCCATTTCTTTCATGAACAGCAGATCATCCGCCAGATTTTCAGCAGTCTGTCCCGGTAGACCGATAAGGACACCTGTTCCGGTCTGCCAGCCGGATGCTCTGATATTCTGAAGAGAGCGGAGACGGTCATCATATTCGTGAAGACCATCGTGAGGGTGAAACCTTTCATACAATTCCTTCGTAGAGGCCTCAATTCTCAAAAGATACCTGTGAGCACCTGCCTTTTTCAGTCTTTCCAGAATCCCGATTGGAAGCTCCCCTATTGAAAGGACCATCCTGACACCTTCAAGGTTTCTGGAAACCCATCGAAGGATCTTTTCTATATGGTCAATATGAAAAGCCCCCTGCAGTTCTCCTGATTGAAGCAGAAAAGAGCGCAGTCCCTTTGCGTATCCTGACTCAACCACGTTGATAACTTCTTCGAAAGGAATCGTATATCGAGAGAAGGTTCTATTGTCTCTTCTGAGTCCGCAGTAGAAGCAGTTCTTCCTGCAACTATTTGACAGTTCGATAATCCCCCTGAGAAACACACCGGAACCTGCTGATTTCAGAAGAGCAGCTCTCGCCGCCTCAAACAGCTCAGAATCGGATCCTCTCCCTTCAAGGAATCGGATCATACTTTCCCGCGAAAGATTGCTTGAGAGATTCAAACTGGTCAGGACTCCGTCCGAAGTGAATTCGGGATGAACTGTTTTCCATCCGGTTTGAAAATCGGACCCGGAGAAGGGCGCATGGCTCCCTCCAGATGAAGAAGGTCCTCAACGATACTTTTCAGATCAGCCTGTTCCCATCCGGTGTAGAATCTGGCGGAAACCCTTGCCTGAGAGTCAAGAACCAGCAAAGAAGGATATGAACTGACATTGAACCGATTGGATACAATTCCTCTGTTATCAACGATCAAAGGAAAATCAATACCCCAGTCATTAACGATGCCTTCCAGTTCTTCGAAAGAGGTTTCGGATGTTTCCAATGCAATTATCACAACAAACGGCTGTTCTTCAAATTCTGTTTGAATTTCCTGAAGCAATGTGAAATGCTGAACATCTGAAAGAGTAGACATCCTGCAGAAGAAAACAACGACGACATGTCTTCTGAGCTGATTGTAAATACTCAGAGGTTCACTGCTGTTGAACCAGATGTGCTCCTGTGGAAAATCATCAACATCTGAAAGAATACTCTCGCTGGGAAGTGCCGGACTAAGAGAGAACAGGAAACTGATCAAGAAAGCTGTTGCCACGAGTGCCAGAAGAAAAAACACAGTTGACCGCAGTTTCTTCCGACCCAGAGGTGTCATCCGGAGATCTTTCGAATAGTCTTCCAGAAAACTCACCTCCCCCTTCTCAACTGATCAGCCGCTATTCTTGCTGCGGTTATAACAGTCTGCACGGGAACTTTATGGATTTTTGACGCATTCGAGCAATCTTCATACTCGGGTTCCATATGTATTACTTCATTTTCAAAGGTACCTGTTTTGACAGATATCGTACCGAATTCTGTTGATACATCAATGAAATTTCTCTCAAGGACAGCCCTCTCTGTTTCCCGAATTCTTATTCCCAGAGTTGTTGTATTGCGAAAAATGCATTCAATGACATCGTCCTTCTTCAAAAAGGGACAAAGAACAGTTACCTCGATCGCAGGCCTGCCTTTTCTGCCGATACACATGGCCGCATAGCAATCAAAAGCTCCTGATTTGAGAATAAGATCAGCAGTGTCCGGCCATATCCGCATATCCATATCGTCAAGGATTGTTCTTAATTCGATACAGTTATCATGATTACATACGGCACTCTCCACCAGTGTTCCGATCGTAACGCGAAGCAGATTGGGTCTTTCGAGGTCGAATGTACCGGCTCCCATTCCAGAACTGACCGGAATGAAGGGTGGGGGAGTATCCCATGATTCAACCGCGGTGACAAGTATGGCTGCGCCGGTGGGAGTGGTCAGTTCAGATCTGATGCCGGAAGGATAAGTGGGAATGCCTCTGAGAAGAGATATTGTCGCTGGAGAAGGAACGGGCAGAGTACCGTGTGCGCAGGTAACAGTGCCTGTTCCAGTTGCAATGGGAGAAGAGAAAACCCTGTCAATTCCAAGCAGATGAAGGCAGCAGAAGCTTCCCACTATATCAATTATGGCATCCATCGCGCCTGTTTCGTGAAAATGAACTTCGTTTGCAGGTATCCCATGAGCTTTCGCTTCCGCTTCGGCAAGCTTCTGAAACGATTTAAGACTATTTTCGATAACTGATTCAGGTAAGTTAGAGCTCCTGATTATTTTTTCAATTTCTCGAAGCCCTCTTGATTCGGTTTCGAGTGGAACCTGCACCTCGACATGTGTCCCCGTGAGGCTTTTTTTCGAGACCGTTTCAGTGATGATTTTCCAGCCATTCAAGTTAAGCTCTGAAAGCATATCATTCAAACTTGACTGATCTGCGCCGGCATCTATAAGAGCTCCGAGAATCATATTCCCGGAAGCACCGCAGAAAGGATCGAAAACGGCTATTTTCATAAACCACCTGATTTATCGAGGACATTCCTGTGTATAGTCATCATATTATAAGCGGCAGGATACAGTATAAGCCAGAGGAGTAATCATGATTGCCCCGGATCCGCTGAAGAGATTTCTGCTTGGCACACCCCGCTGTGCGATCCTTTTCTCTGGTGGTACTGACAGCGAAGTTCTTCTGAGAGCCGCCGCCGATGTTCTTAATCCGGAAAATGTTGTATCGCTGACCGCTGATTCACCTGTTCTTGCGGGATTCTACAGAGATGTTATTCAAAGAGTTACATCTGAAATCGGAGTCGAATCGTTTTTTGTAAATGTGAATCTGCTGAATAATCCTGTTTTCAGTAAAAATACACCTGAACGCTGCTATATCTGTAAACGAGAGATTTATGGAAAACTTCAGCAAAAGGCAAGTTCCCTTGGATACGCTGCGGTAATGGATGGCACGAATACAGATGATCAAGAAGAGCACAGGCCCGGTCTGGCAGCTGCCGAGACATACGGAATTATTCATCCGTTCCTTAAAGCCGGTATGGGAAAAGCAGACATCAGCAGAATGGCTGTTACGTTTTCAGTCTGCGGAATTGAAAAACCATCAGATTCGTGTCTTGCCACAAGAATTGTTGAGGGGCACTCGATTACTCCGGAACTTGTTGAACTTGTAGAAAAAATGGAAGCTCCGCTTCGGCCATTAGTACAGGGAAGATTTCGCGTTCGTACGGATGGAAGTAAACTGGCAGTGAGATACTCTTTGATCGATTCGGAGGTTGTCGATGAATACCGCGAAGAACTGTCTGACACAGCATCAGCTGCCGGGTTGGCATGCATATTTCAGCGGGTCTGATCTTCCTTCAGATAACGACTATAGCTTTCCAGAGTATAGACCGCTGCGAGAGGATTGTGTGCTGAAGTCCGATCCTTTGCTGCAAGCACAGTACAAAAAGCATCCGAGTATTTCAGAAACAGGGAATCGTGTCCAACACACAAACCAATCACAATATTGAATTCAGTTTCTGCTTTATTGAGAACCATTGCCTGAAATATAGAATTACACATCGATTCATCTGTACCCGGTCTGATCTTTTCGCTGTCTTTGATTCCGATGAATTCCTTCGGTATCCGCCCTGCCTTGCAGATCACAGAGACAACCTCAAAACCTTTTGCTGACAGAAATCCCTCAACAGTTTCTGCTTCTCTGGAAAGACCTGTACAGAAAGCAAGCCCAAGCTTTCTGAAGCTCATTTTTTTCGCGAATTCAACTATCTCAAGAAGACGCGGTTTGCAGGGTTCAGGACAGGTATTCTGCGGGCTTCTGTTCCGGTAACCTTCCCCCTCCTGAATTGATGCCTGTCTGGCGAATTCTCTGATATCCTGATTCTCAAACTCGATATCAGCTTTTTCAAGAAGTTCGGTATCAGCAGTCGGACAGGATGGCAAACCTTTTCCCGACTGTGTTGAACAGAGACGTTCTTCAGCATTATAGGGACATCTTGCACAGGATGGATATTCTCTTTCCATGTTATTCGACTCCAGACATTCCACATGCCGTTTCAGCATTAAGAGTTATATTCGTTACTCAGGATTTCCACGAACAACTCAGGATTTTCAGGTGAGACAACTATTACCTGTTCATCAAATGTAAGAACCACGCAGTTTCTGAAATCAGTGACAAAAGCCCGGAAAGAACCAAGCTTACCGCTTCTGTACTTTCCGGAAAAACTGAAAAGACCCCCGTTACCCATGGTTCTGATTGACCCAGTCATGGCTTTTGGATCGCGCTTGACTGACACAAGATAGGAAAGTTCAAACTCCGTCTCCCAGAGAAGCCTCCTTATTCCGAGAACACTACCTTTGATCACATACCCTCTAACAGTGAAAAGCAGAGCGATGAAAAGAACAATAGTCGGAATTCCACAGTAAAGAATCACTTCTGTTGCCGCAAAGTCTTTTGTCAGAAGAAGCCAGCCCGGTAAACCTATGATTACAACAATGCCAAGGAGACTGAGTACTTTAAGAAGTGTACCCCAGGGTGCCTGGAAAGATCTATCCACAACCGTCATAATTAACGCTCCCTTAAAATAGATACCTTCAAATAATCTATGTAAGGCTACCCTGTGATGCAACTCAAATATTTCACTCTTTCCTTTAAACAGATATTTGAATATTTCTTTGAGGTGAGGGAACTTTTACGTGTTCAATTTGCGGGAGGATTAAAAATGACACTACGGGAATTGAATTTCAATGATATGACAGAACTGGCCCCCGCCTTTCTGGTGATTGTCCTTATGAGTTTTACGTATAATCTCGGAATCGGAATAACTGCAGGATTTATTGTATATCCATTTATGAAAACAGTAACGGGAAAATATCGCGAGATACCATCAGGAATATGGGTACTTTCGGCGCTTTCAGTGCTGTATTACATTTTTGGAGCATGACGGCCTCTTGCCATCGACTCTTTTTTGTGACACAATCAATGCAGAGGATTAACCTGGAGGTGATGAAATGCCTACTTTCGTATTGATGACTCGACATCATCCAAGCAGTCTGCATAACGCTGATAACAGAAAGAGAATGGGAAAGACCTGGCTGAAAAAAGTCAGGGAATCATGCCCGGGTATCAAGTGGATTGCGCACTACGCCATACTTGGACCCTATGATTTTATGGATATCTACGAAGCTCCGGACGTAGAGACAGCCCATAAGGTTTCACTGATTTCCAGAGCTGAAGGAGCACTTGAAGCAGAGAGCTGGCAGGCTCTGCATTACGATAAGTTCCTCAAAATTCTGAACGAAATAGAGGACTGACAGAAACTATCTGTTCAATGTGTTTCAATTTAGTTCCGGAAAGAAGTCTGCATTGGCAAAAGTAATCATAATGCGGGGGCTTCCCGGTGCGGGGAAGACCACATGGATTCATAACAATCTCCCCGATGCGTTCATATGTTCAGCTGACAAATATTTTCTTGATGAAGAGGGAGTTTACAAGTTCGACAGCTTACTGATTTCAGAAGCACATGAATCCTGCCTGAAATGCTTTTCCGAAATATTGACATCTGATGAAGAGGATACTGAAAAAGAATCTCTCGTAATTGTTGTAGACAATACCGCAATCAAAGCATGGGAAATATCACCCTATTACAACCTGGCAAAAGCTTACGGACATGATGTAAAAGTTGTGCACATTAAATGCGATTCTGATCTGGCGCATTCCCGGAATATTCACGGAGTTCCACTGGAACGGGTCGAGAAAATGGATGAAGATCTTATCAGTGAAACTCTTCCATCATTCTGGAATGTAGAGGTAGTTGAACCGGTAAGCGAAGATTAGACCGCATATCTTAACGGTGTTACTGCCGCGAGTATTCCCCCATGAATCCGACCTGCTGTATGATGTTGCCCTCAATGGCTTCTCTCAATTCTTCCGCAGTCGCTCCAGGCGCAAGGTGAAGATGCCCTTCAAGAGCATATAGTGTGAAGAAATATCTGTGCTTACCTGAAGGAGGAGCGGGGCCTCTGTACCCGATGTTTCCCCAGCTGTTGCTTCCCTGGATGATCCCGTTCTCGAGTTCCGGGTCTACCGGAATTCCTTCGTCCAGTTCTCTGAGATCTCCCGGTATATTGTAAACAACCCAATGAATCCAGTTGCCTGCAGGTGCGTCCGGATCCTCGCATATGAGGGCGAATGTCTCAACATCGAAATCGCATACCCACTCCAGTGGAGGGGATATGTCTTCTCCGTCAACAGTATATAGAGCAGGGATGAGTTCTCCATTTCCAAATGCCCCGCTCCACAGAGAAAACGCAACCATAATCATTCTACACCTCCAAAGATTCGATTCAAACTCCAGTATAAATAACTGATTGACTTCCGGTCAAGAGCAGTCCTCATTGAATCAGGTTTGTATGATATTACCGGATGTTGATATGTATCCTGATGTAATTTCATTTTGTTCAAGGAGTTAAATTCTGTTCGAATATCAAAAAACAGGACGCTATTTCGGGCTCATTGCTGACGGTATGGAGGAACTGGGTAAGGAAGAGCTGTTCTCTCTCGGGGCAGACGACCCGAAACAGGCGTACCGCGGGATGTTCTTCGGAGCAGATATGGAAACGCTCTTCAGGATCAATTACCAATCAAGATTCTTCACACGGATTCTTGCGCCCCTGCTCACATTTGATTGTCACAGTGACAGATATCTCTATAAAACAGCATCATCAATGGACTGGTCACAGATTCTGTCACCGGAGAAGACTTTTGCCATATTCGCAAATGTGTCCGACTCCAATATCAAACATTCCCAGTATGCTGCGCTCAAACTTAAAGACGCAATTGCCGACTGGTTCATGGAAAGGGAAGGGCGTCGTCCTGATGTCGACACGAAGACTCCGGACGTCTGGCTGGGGCTCAGGATCCATCGCAACAGAGCATCAATACGCCTCGATACTTCCGGCGGTTCCCTTCATCGACGGGGATACCGGAAGAAATCAGTCGAAGCGCCCATGCAGGAAACTCTTGCGGCTGCTGTAATACATCTTTCCGGTTGGGATGGATCCTCCAGGCTGATCGATCCGATGTGCGGCTCCGGAACTCTGCTCTGTGAGGCCCTGATGAGTTACTGCCGCATACCATCCGGTTATCTCCGCAGCAGATTCGGATTCGAATGCATGCCGGAATTCAATAAGGTGCTGTGGAAGCAAATCCGTCAGGAAGCTGACTCCTTGATCAGGACACTTCCGGAAGGGCTCATCCTTGGCAGCGACATTTCTCATGAAACGGTAGAAATCGCTTCAGGCAACTGCTGTACGCTTCCTTCGGGAGACAGGATTGAATTGAAAACATCGCGATACCAGAACCTGAATAATGTTTCAGACTCAACCATAATTACAAATCCTCCGTATGGATTACGCCTTCAGAAAAATGAGAACATGGGTGTTTTTATGAAGGAATTTGGTGATTTTCTGAAACAGAAATGCAAAGGTTCGATCGTTTACATCTACTTTGGGAAACGGGATCTTCTTAAAAAGATCGGCCTGAGAGCAGCCTCGAAAAAACCTCTTAGAAACGGCAGACTTGACGGACGTCTGGTTCGCTACGACCTGTACTGACAAGGTTCAAGCTGCGATATGATACTCTGGGGTCTTGCCGGAATCATCTCTATATAGTAGCGTATAAATAAGTTCTGATATTTTGTGTAAGAAACAACAGAATATTCCTTTAGGAGTAGTATTAATACCAACTGATCTGTAATGATTGAAATTGCAATTTAGGTTTTAGTATGCGGGGTTTGAGAGTTGAGGGGGCAGCTGGTGAATAAGGATTTCTTTCACAGTTACTTTGAACTCGGACTTATCGGTATGGCAATTACCACACCGGAAAAAGATTTCAGTGAAGTCAATAACTATCTCTGCAAAATGCTCGGCTACTCAAAAGATGAACTGCTGAAGAAAAAATGGTCGGATCTGACCTATCCCGAGGATCTTGATTTCAATATTAAATACCTTAATAAAGTGCTTGCTGGTGAGATTGATGGTTATTCTCTCGAAAAACGCCTGATACACAAGGACGGCAGCATTATTCACGTCAGTCTCTCTTCGAAATCCTCAAGAAAGCAGAACGGATCAGTTTCAGAGTTGTATTCACTTGTTCAGGATATCACAGAGAGGATCAAGGCGGAAGAGGAAATCAGGAAATCGGAGTTGAAATACAGAACTGTTGTTGAGAACGCAACAGAAATGATCTGGCAGCTGGACAGGGAAGGGAATTTCGTATTTTTCAACAAATTCGCGGAGAAAATATCTGCGATGAAAATCGATGATTGGAAAGGCAGGCAATTCTCGCCGGCGATTCATCCGGATGACCTGGAAAAAGTGAGAAAGGTTTTTCTGGACACACTAAGTGGGAATACAAACGAATATGAAGTTAGAATACTGGTTGCAGATGGCATAGCTGATCTGGTAGTTCAGACACTTCCGGTATATACCGAAGGTGAGGTTACCGGAACGCTCAGTTTCGGCAGGAATATAACAGAAGAGAAAAAAGCTGAACGAGCGCTCAAGGAATCTGAAACACGTTACCGTACCTTTCTGGACAATGTTCCTATTGGAGCATTCCGATCAACTGTCGGCCCGGAAGGGGGGATGTTTATTTCTGTTAATCCTGCATTTGTAAGAATGTTCAGTTACGATAAAGCTGAGAATATGATCAAGACCAGGGTCTCTGACTGCTATCAGAACAAGAAGGATCGAAACAAATTCATATCCAATATCAGCCATGTAGGTTCAGTCTCCGGATATGAAGTTCAACTCAAGCGGAAAGATGGTTCGAATTTCTGGGGCTCTCTTTCAGCAAAGGCAGTAAAGGATGAAAACAACAAAGTCAAATTTATTGATGGAGTAGTTGAAGACATTACTGAACGCAAATCCATCCAGGAAGCTCTCCGGGAATCGGAGGAGCGATACCGTCGCCTTCTTGATCACAATCCTGCCGCTATTGTTGTTCATGTAGACGGTAAAATTGTCTATGTCAACCAGGCAAGTCTTGATCTCGTTGCAGCTTCCTCTCCCGAAGACGCACTGGGCAAACATATTTTTGATTTTGTCCATCCCGATTACAGGGATATTGTTCTTGAACGTGTAAAACAATGCCAGATAGACGAAAAATTCGCGAAGCCTATTGAAGAAAAATTTCTTCGACTCGACGGCAAATCGGTTGATGTTGAAGTAACAGCGATACCGATAACGTACCAGGGCAAACCGGCGTCACAGGTTGTATTCTGGGATATTACCAGCAGGAAACAGGTTGAAGAAAATATACAGAGTAATCTGGATAAACTGAACAAAACCCTTAAAGGAACGGTTGATGCGCTTTCTTCAGCTGTTGAAACAAGAGATCCCTATACGGCAGGTCATCAGAAAGAGGTGGCAAAAATTGCCTGTGCGGTTGCCGAAGAAATGGGTCTTCCTGAGGACCTGATAGAGGGTTTGCGCGTTGCCAGTCTTCTTCATGACATAGGCAAGATAAAAATCCCTGCTGAGATTCTCAGCAAACCTGCGCTTCTGACAGATATAGAGTACGAATTGATCAAAACCCATCCCCAGGCAGGGCATGAGATCCTGAAAACCATCAGCTTCCCCTGGCCAGTGGGAAAAATTGTTCTGCAGCACCAGGAAAGAATGGATGGTTCAGGCTATCCAAACAGTCTCAGAGGAGATGAAATCTGTATGGAGGCTCGGATACTCGGAGTTGTGGATGTAGTTGAAGCAATGTGCTCTCATCGTCCTTACAGAAGCTCCCGTGGGATTGAAAAAGCTATTGCGGAAATTAAGCAGAACAGAGGCAAATTATACGATCCCGCTGTTGTTGATGCATGCCTGAGATTAATCAAGAAAGAGAAGTACAGTTTCGCTGTCACATGACCGGTTGAATTCTTTAACTGGTATAAATATTCATGAAAGATCGGAGGAGATTATGAAGAGTGCTATGAAAGCAGTCATTATGCTGAGTGTGCTGGTATTCGCAGCTACAGCTGTAATGGCTATGGAACGTGACGGGGTCGAGTATCCAGATCAAATCACTGTGGATGGAACTGATCTGGTGTTGAACGGTCTGGGAACGCGTGAAGCAACCATATTCAAGGTTAATGTATACGTAGCGGCTCTCTACCTGGAAAATCTTTCCAGTGACGGATATGCCATCTGTCAATCGGAAGAGACCAAACGTCTCATTCTTCAGTTCGTTCGCGATGTTGGAGAAGAAGACATTACCGATGCCTGGACGGAAGGCTTCGTGAAGAACGCAGGCGATGACCTGCTGACATATCAGGATCGCCTTGAAACACTGAACTCATGGATGAGCGACATAGATGATGGCGAGAGAATGGTATATACGTACATTCCGGGCACAGGACTCGAAGTGTCTGTATTAGGTGATTTCAAGGGAGTGATCGAGGGGGCTGACTTCGCAGGTGTTTTCTTCTCAATCTGGCTTGGGGACAATCCTCCGAACGGAGGGCTTCGGGACGGGCTTCTCGGAGATTAATGATTGATCTGCCCCTGTTTTTTATCAGGTAGATGTCAGAGCAGCACGATTGAATGAGCGGAACGGAGAAAATAGGCTTTACATTCATCCCAGATGAATGGTACAAGCATCCGGGGCATGGGTTCTTTTTCAGCATCTTCGAAGTATGTCAGGCTTTTGAGAATGCTGTATGTGTTAATTCTTGATGTGCTGTACTTTTCCGGAAGAAGCCGGAAATATTCCTGTAGCGTAGTCTCTCCGCGAAGAATGATATAGAGATCGATAAAATCCTTACGGCTGCCTCTGTTGGAAATTGCCAGGAGTTTCATCAATGCGATCTCACGGATATCAGCAATCCTGAAGCTGCGGTATGCGATTCCCTTGAAGATGAAAGCTGAACGTACTTTGAAGAACGACAACTTGGTTCCTCGAAGGAGCACAGTAAGTGTATGAGAAGCGTCCTGCAGTGTTTCGTATTCCCCGAAGCATTTGAGTTTTTCATGGAGTTCTCTTGCGTCCTGAAGATCGGTTCTGAAAAAATCAAAGTCGTTTGAAATCCTGTGACCTGTCTGCAGAGCAAGACCGGTTCCGCCAGCCAGTATCCAGTTCCGCAGAATCGGTGATGGATCGGATTCAAATTCCTTCAGAAGTTCCAGGCTGTTTTCCGGGAGGACTTTTTCATGCATGGCATACCCTCTTTCTTCAGAATGTTATTCCAGAATACCTTTGTTTTCGGGGACAGCCTGGTAGTTTTCAGAACGGATTCGAGAAACATATCGCGGCCCATGAGTATCTGAAGGGCATGAACATCTTCAAGCTGGCCGGAATCCAGCACTCGTTCCACTGCCCATACAGGATGCTTACTCAGTATCTCGGAGTTGAAGTCGCTGTCCCAGAATAGTCGCTTGAGTCCGTCGATGACTTCAGATTCAATAATTTCCGCACTATTGGATACCTCAGAGGGAACAAATTCGATTGAAAGTCTGCACCCCAGGGCCATAGCCAGTTTTCTGAGGGTTGCCACTTCGAACCTGGTCCAGCCGTTCTCGTATCTGGATAGCGTAGCAGGAGAAGTATCGGCTAGCCTGGCGAGTTCTGTAAGGGAAAGGCCACGCTCCAGTCTGCGATTCCTGAGTTTCTCTGAAATAGATAATTTATTCTTCATGCTATTATCATATATGATAACACTTGACTGGTCAAACAACTCTTATGACACGGATACATCCTGATCCTGTACGACATCACAGGCAGGCTGCTGCATAAGCTGATCAACTCCAGTCTGCCGCCAGGAGAACATTCAGCAGCGTACGTGATGAGCGACTTGCCATCAGGATTGTACATTATGAGGCTTCAGGCGGGAGAACTCTCCGAAACAATGAGATGTATCAACCTGAGATAGCTTGCGGACCATCCGATTGAGAGTTGGAACACTTTTAGCCTCTGGTTATGAGGAATTGCGTGCTCAGTAAGTGGGCGAGCATCAATTTGCAGGAAATTTCCTGATATCATTTAGAGTAGGAATCAAGTTGGAGATGGAGAGGGCTGAGATATTCGCATCAATTCGGTATGACCTGACTCCGGGGTGAATTATGTACAGATGCTTAAGCTCCAGATCTTCAATTGCTATTCGCATGGATTTCGTTGTGCGGACATTATCCGTGAACTTGAACTCGAAACCCAGCCTTGCGCCTTCAGGGTTGAGCAGAAGGTTAAGCTCCGCACCACCATGAGTGGACCAGAAGTAAGCATCTCTATCACCCGTGACTGACAATATCTGTTCAAGCGCGAAGCCCTCCCAGGATGCACCTGCTTTGATGTGTGACAAAAGGTCTCTTCTTGTCCTGATGGAAAGGAGAGAATGAAGAATACCCGAATCCCTGATGTATACCTTGGGAGACTTGATCTGCCGCTTTTTGATGTTCACACGCCATGGCTGCAGTTTACGGACGACCAGGGCTCCAGAAAGAATATCCAGATAGTTTCTCGCGGTCTTCTCATCCCGACCCAGCGATCTGGCGAACTCAGCAGCATTCCAGATCTGTCCATGGTAATGCGCGACCATAATCCAGAACCTTCTCATGCTTTCAGGGTGAATTGAGAAACCGAACTGGCGTAAATCCCTCTCCAGAAAAGTTCTTGCAAAGTTATCTCTCCACCCGAAGCTTGAGTCCTCGTCTGCAGCAAGGTACGATCTCGGGAAACCACCGCGGAGCCATAACTTTTCCCAGTTGCCCTGGGAGACTTCTTTAAGGTTAAATCCCCCCATGTCCAGGAAACCTATTCTCCCTGCAAGCGTTTCAGATACATCTCTTATTATTCGAGGAGATGTGCTTCCTAAGATTAGATACCTAGCCTGGTGAGATGCTCCATCCACAAGCACACGTAGTATCTCGTATAACTCGGGCATCCTTTGGATCTCATCCAGAATCACAAGGCCATCCAAATTTCCAAGAGCTGTTAGAGGATTCGCAAGTCCAGAACGATCTGCTGGATTCTCCAGATCATAATAATGAACAGGATAGGGAGTTGTGATAGTTTTTGCGATGGTGGTTTTTCCGCATTGACGGGGACCAAGAAGAGTAGTTACCGGGTTCTCATGAATACTTGTATTAAGCTTTTTCAGCAGGTCATATCTATTAATCATGAAGATATAATATCCTTGAATATCAGGATGTCAAGTCCGGATTTTCAAGGATAATTGTGCAAATACGAAATATGCTTTTTTACTTTGCTATTCACCAGTTTGATCTTTGACCGAAGATTTCGAATCATCAACTTCAGTATAAAAGCAAAAGCCCCCCTGAAGGGGGCATTCGCTATTGTCGTTTAATTGGTGGGTGGCACCAGGTGGCTGGCCAGATTTCCGGGAATTGGAACCCATTCATAGAGTGGCTTCAGCGGAT
>CBDVBK010000048.1:0-26779 GCA_965372215.1 uncultured bacterium
CATACCAGTTCCAGAGGTTCAGGTGGGGGTCTTGCGTCTTTCCAGAGATCAAGGTGCTTCAGGATACACCTGATGACCGAAGGCTGTTCTATGAATGAGATGACCTTCATCTGTCCTCCGCACTTCGGGCACTTCAGTGCATCCACGTCCCAGACTTTTTCAGGAGAGTGGCCCACATCTGTCTTCTACGTCTGGAGTATGAGGAACGGTCTTTCATGGCGGCGGCGGATTTTTCTTCGCCTGGTGCTTTCGGTAAGATCCCCTGACGGCGCTCACGGCCACGCCATGCCTGACTGTAAGCTCCGTAGTAGATGACCTGTTTTGCGCTCTTCTTTGGTATGTGCGCTGTTATACGTGCTATCCATTCCAGGGGACCTGCAACATCGAAGTTCCTGGCAAGGGTGGGGTGAAAGTGTTCTCCTTTGTAGACCACGGTCTTTGAGTTCTCGTTGAAGCTCATCCTCTCAAGTGAGAATGGTGCCCTTGAGATGTATTCGCTCAGAGTCTTTCTACCATTATCATCGCATGCTTCAATGGGCTGCGCACGGTAGACACTGAAGCCGCTGTGCTTCCAGGAGTTCATGTTCTCCGCCAGTTCTTCTGAGATCATGTTCTCTTTGAGAAGCATCCTGAAAACAAGACCGGCAAAAAGTTTTTCAATTCCCTGAACATTTGCAGTGTTTATTTCGGGCATGGGATAGCAATTGCCTTCCCTGTCCCAGCAGGTATCGGTGATCAGGGCGTGAATGTGGGGATTCGAATCCTACTTCTCAGAATGAACCTCCTGGAGCATCAACGCTTAGTGCTGTTGTAGATTTCGCTCTTGTTCAGCTCTCGTGGACTCAGTGCTCAGCTGATGATTTTGCTGAGTATCAGCTTTACTGGTCCACATCTGCGGGAATCTCATCAAATCCCGGAACACCAATTGCGACCTTCACGAATGTCTCAGATCTTACTTATAATGACTCCAATGTTGAACAGGACCAGGATTACTATTACGCCCTTAAGACAATTGATACTGGTGACCTATCTACATGGAGCAATGAAGTCCATTCTCACACTCCTGTGGAAGCGCAGGCTGGCTCCTGGTCAGGTACTACGGATCAGGGAAAACCAATTACTTTCTTCGTAACTACTGATGGCGAATTGGGAGAAGTTTGTGTTGAGCTCGATATTGCTTGGGCTACCAATATTTTCTGGTCTTTTCCAGACTATATCGCATACGGATCGGATGGAACCTGGACAAGAGATGGAGAAGGAACCAGTGGTGGACACACTCATACCATCACAATGGAAGGCACTTTCGATTCGTCGAACCTTTGCACTGGAAGCTTTACCGCAGCGTCAGAGACTTACTATGGAGGCTACTAGATAGATACTGACTTCACCGTTTACTCTGACTAGAAAATTCTATAACTAAATACAGGATGCGGAAAATTACTTTTCCGCATCCTGCTTTTTCAAATTTTGGCCTGCTGTTTCACATTCAATATGTTCTTTGTGCTGAATACAATTTCAACAGTCTACTAAGTTCATTTTTAGAATTCAAAACCTAGCGATAACAGTTCTAATAGTATCCACTACGGGGTACCAGCGAAAACGGGGGCACCTTTCAGGGTATCCCCTTTTTCGTTATTGCACTATGGATTCGGACCTCCGATCAAAGATCGGAATGGTGAGTTTACCCTGAGCGAGCGGAGCGAGTCGAAGGGAATCCTGTCGGGCGTACCAAAGATCAGCAAATATATTATTGACTCGATTGATGGTCGGTGATATCATTATATAGCATATCGATATGGATGATTCGGTATCCATTGAATCAATGTAGTACCAGTGAATGGAGGACTGATGATGATTGAAACTATCCTTATAGCAATCCTGATATCCACCACCAATCTTACAATCACCGAGCCTGTCAACGGTCAGAGCTATTGGATCGGCGACTCGCTCACCGTCAGGGCCATCGTGGAGAACGAAAACGAGAAAGCCGACTCTGTCCACTACTCGCTCAACGGTCAGCAGGTGATTCAGATACCCCGGCTCAACACAGACTGGTACACATACATGGCTAATGATCTTCACACAGGTTTTTCAGAGTCACCTGCCCCAACGGACAACAAGATACTCTGGACTGCTCCTGTCACGGGATATTTTCACGAGTTCCCTACCCCTGTGATAGTAGGTGGAATTGTGTACTACCCTTCCAACTTTGGTACTGATTCTCTTTACGCCCTTGATGCCGCTACAGGTGAACTGATCTGGAAATACAGAACTGGTTATACAGACGACGCTGTTACTGTTAAGAACGGCTATCTTTACATTGCCAGTGATTCACTGTGGTGTCTGGATGCCCTGACCGGGGAGAGGATCTGGGCCACTAATGATGCTTATAGCGTTGGGGGCACACCTGTAGTGGTTGACGGCAAAGTATATGGTGGGCGAATAGACAACTGGATGCAGAGAATCTCCAGTGTTCGTTGTTTTGAAGCATATACAGGAGTGGAAATATGGGCGGACACACTCTTCGGAAATTTGGTGAGTTGCATGACGGTCTGGAACGATATGCTATTTGTTCCAACATGCGCACATCATCAAGAAACTCCTTTGTATGCCCTGGATGCCAATACAGGCTCAATCATTTGGGAAAACACCGATGCATATGAAGGCTACTGGGACTCATCTCCTGTTGTTGTGGACAGTGTTATCTACATAAGTGGATGGGACGGCAAAACGCGAGCAATTGACGCAATAACAGGGATTACAATCTGGGAGAAAGATATTTCTCCAGGTGACCATATAACAGCAACTCCTGCTTACCATGACAGCAGGATATACTTCGCGGACCAGGTTGATACATATCACTGTCTTGATGCGTCCACCGGCAGCACTATCTGGTCAGTACCTGGACGCCAACACGGTTCTTCCGGCATTGCGGATGGTATCGTATTCTATGGTGAATCTTATAACCCGTATTCCATGGATAATGTCAAGGTTTTTGCTTTGGATTGTGACACAGGGGAAGAGATCTGGTCCTACGAAACCGGTGCTTCTGGAATCAACTCCAGCCCGGCCATCACAGACGGTGTTGTTTACATAGCAGGTCACGACTGGAACCTGTATGCCTTCGGTACTGGCTTGAAGTACACCTATCTGGACAACCTCAACGCCGATATCGGCGAGAATGAGCTTATAGTCACCGCATTCGATGAGGGTGTCGCCTTTGCTGCCGACACTATTCACTTCACTGTTACCGAGACAGGGATAGGACTGGAGCCCTCTCCCAGATTTGGTCTATGTGCAAGTCCGAATCCCTTCAGCTCCTCCGCATCCATCTCATTTGAGCTTTCCGAACCGGGACACACTTCAATTGACGTGTATGACCTTTCCGGCAGGATTGTCTGCTCTTTAGCAGATTCTGAGCTTGGAGCCGGACAGCACTCTTATGTCTGGGACGTCAGGAGTCAGAACGGAGAATATGTTTCTTCCGGGCTGTATATGTGCAGGATACAATCCGGTGAGATCTCTGAGACGACGAGGCTTTGCCTTCTGAGATAAACCAAACAGTGCCACCCACCATTAAAGCGACAAACGAAACCTGTACGAAGGGAATCCTGTCGGACGTACCAACGAAAGTGCCACCCACCATTAAAGCGACAAACAAAACCTGTACGAAGGGAATCCTGTCGGACGTACCAACGAATCCTATTTTCACTCCTGAAGAACGCCAAGATATCGCCTATTCCAGTCAGTATTCTCTTCTTAAATCGACAATACAGCGACCAGCGCTGTTCCGTCAAACCCTGAATGAATTAAGGGAAAGAAGATATCTGATAAAGTGCGCCATCATGAAAATGGCGCCATTCTATGGGGGGTTGAAATTCAAGCTATCCGATACCCAGATCAACCGTCAACGATCCAGAACGGATCTAGTTCGCTTTCTTCCGTCTAGTTGTAGTCCTCTACCGGTTCTCCTTCCTCAATGTCGATGTCGTCGTCATCCTTGAGCTCGACCTCGAGCACCACACCTTCCTCTGTAACCTCTATTTCATACACCTCACCGTCGAGGATACCGTCTATCACATAGACGATACCTTCATCTGTAATCTCGATCATGGCCTTCACCAGCTCAGCTTCAGGGAGAACCTCCCTTGCAGCGTCCAGCACCAATAAAGGCACCTCTTCGATAGATATTACTTCCGCCACAGATTGAGTAAGCGCCGGTACAGCGGAGAGCAGAAGAACCAGGAACGGGATAGTGGACCTGATATGCTTCTTCATGATGTTTCTTCCTTTCAAATTAGGTTTGACGGTTCACTATAGCAAATAGTCAGAATATTAATTAATGTTCCAGACGTCATTTATTGGATAATAATTTCCCCCGTTAGAAGTTACTACGAAAGCCGATAGCTGATTCGCAGGTCATTTCCAACTGCTTCGACTTCCCCGGCAAGGTGCCGAGTCATACACGAATCATTAATGGCATATGATTTAATTATTTGACAAAACTTCAAAGAAACATATTTTGTATCAAATGGTAAACAGGAAAGGAACGGTTATAATGAGAATTCATTCACTCGTATCTTATGGTTCAGGCTGCAATAAGCGTAATACATCCCTTAAAATATCAGGAATATCTCTCCTTCTTCTGCTGGCAATGTCATCACCTGTCCCTGGTGATTCTTCAGATTCAGGATCGGAAACTTACTTCTCCAGAATCCATCCTGACAGTGAAATATTCGATTCCAGTTATCCGCAGGAAGTCGAATTTTCTGTTATAACCGGTCTGGAAGCAACGGTATTTGCAGATAGTGTTCTTGCTCATATGGGTGCAAAAAATGTTGTCTTCTGCCGCACAACATGGATCGTTGCTCCTCTCGGCGGTTACCTGGTAGATGGTCTCTGTGAGATCGATATTGAAGGAATACACTACATATCATTCAGAATCGGAATCGAAGACGGATCGGAAGGTAATCCGGAAGAAAATACGTTCACCTTCATTGCCTGTGGAACAACAGAGGACTGTGAAAATATACTCTGGTATCCAGCACCCGGACCGGATTTCCAGCCGGATGAAGACGAAATCATCCCGGAGAGTTACTTCAGCTACGAATTCCTTCTGAACAGAGAAGATTTCGAAAACCTTGAGATTGATTTTCCGATATAGGAAGTGATTTATCACAAATGAATTACAGAAAGGATCGGAAATGAATCGAACAGCTATTAATATCGCTCTGTCCATTATCCTCGCGGCATTGACCGTAGCTGCTTCTGCCGGATGCGGAGGTGAAGCGGAACCAGTCTCCTCTTCCGAAGAAACCTCCCTCCCCGGGCAGGTCGATACACTTGTCCTTGCGGTTACCGATACAATCGGACTGGAAATGGGCGACAGATCATATGTTTTCGGTATGATCCTGCAGGCCGCTCATGGAGCTGATGGTAACATCATCGTTCTCGATATCCAGAAGGCCTGTCTCAGTGCCTACTCACCTGACGGTGAGTTCATTGGAAATATCGGCGCTCCGGGATCAGCTCCGGGAGAATTCCAGATTCCTGTTGATTTCGCTGTATTCCCTGACGGTAGTATTGCTGTTACAGACGCCATTTCGCGAATAATTTCCTACTTCGATGCTGACGGCAGTTACGCCAGTATGATGAGTGGTTTTTTTCCGACACCTCCAATGAGTATCGAGGGATGTCCGGATGGAGCTCTCATTGGTCAGCACATGCCTATGGTCATGACCGGAGAGAACTTGGAAATGTCGCTCGAACTCTCGAAGTGGACTGACGAAGCTGAACCTGCTCTCACGTATCTCTCGAAACCCATGGAATTGGATTTCTCCGGAGACGGACAGGCTTCTTCAGTGGGTGGACCGGATTTCGATTTCGCGGTCGGACCGGATGGAAGCGTTCTGGTAGCAGAGATATCAGACACTCTTTTCTCTGTGACAGGTTTCTCCCCGGAAGGTGTGGAATTCCTGAGTATTCTTGAAGCGCGTGACAGGACACCAATGACGCAGAAGGAGATAGACGCCGGAGGTCTGGGAATGTCGATAATGATCATGAACGGTGAGGCATCCGCTGATATGAACAGGATGGAGACAACCTATCCATGGAGAAATGTTATAGGCTCTATAGGTATCGATTCCCGGAGCAGGATATGGGTCGAACTGGTGTGTGAAGACCTGCCGGTCTTCCATGTTTACAACTACTCTGGAGAACTGCTGTTCATTGCAGTTACAGATGTTGAATTCACACCGGTCACCAGACCAAATTTCAAAGTCGATGCCGGTGGTGTACTCGCATACGATTCCGATCCGATGGATTATCCCAAAATATACCTGTTCGAACTGGTTGAACCGGAATCTGAATAGCAGCAATGATAAATCTGATCATTCTTCTTCTTACTGCATCAGCACCAATTCAGACTTACGCTCTTCCTGGAGAGATCGATCCCCTGGATCCGCATTCGGGGGATTTCCTCGATCTGGACCTGAGCAACTATGAGCAGTCCGGACTTGAAGCTTATGCAAACGAGAACTACAGACTGGCAACAAGGATGGAATCACTGAGATAGCTGCATCAGGCAGAAATAGAATTATTATCTGTGTTGGTATTTAATATTACAGCAAATGTTTAGATGTTAGGCCCAGCCCCTTTTAAGTTAAAGAAAATGTGTTATACTATAAATATGTTATTAATAAGTTGTAAATATCAAAATACAAGGTTTGACCCTAGATGTGGGATATCTCCCTGTCATAATAAGCTTATCGGTGCTTCAACCAGGGACCTGCATAAATATTCGAATTCGGCATCAGAATTGTAGAGCTGTGCAGAAAGCCTGAGGAATCTGCTGTATGGAATGGTTGTGAATGTAACGGAAATCTCGATCTGCTTCTCATGAAGAAGCCAGTTCTGAAGCGGGTCAATTCCCTCTGGAGGAAGCAGGTCCGACGGTGATCTCCAGGGCAGTGAGACAGCTGCCATTGAGCCGATCATGCTCTCGGGACAGGATGGTTCAATTCCCATACGCTCGCATATGAGTCTTTCCGCCCTGATGACTTTCTCATGGTTCTCATTCATTATCCCGGTCCATCCACCCGTATGAATACTCTCCATGAAATCGATGGTGAATGGAATTGACATTCTTGGTGTCGGATCGATTGTGCCATTCCAGAAAAACTCAATCTGGAAATCGGACATCTCGATATCGAATTCGGAAGCAACATGGCTCATCACAGCAGGTCGGAAATTCCTCTGTTTGTCTGATCTGACATACAGTAATGCAGATGTTTTTGGAGCACACATCCATTTATGACAGTTACCTGTGTAATAAGCAGCGCCAAGTTCATCAAGATTCAAAGGAAGCATACCGGGACCATGGGCCCCATCCACAAGAACATCTATTCCGAGCTGATCAAGCGTGTGAACGATCTCCCTCACCGGATAAATCATTCCCGTTGTGCTGGATATGTGATCTACCAGAACAAGAACAGTTCTTGGTGTTACTGCTGACAGGATGGAATCGATAATCTGATCAGAGCTTGAAACGGGGCTTTCTATTGGTACCTCGACATATTTCGCATCGTACTTCGCTGCATTCGTTCTTAGTATATTGGCTGACGAAAAGTATTCCTGCCCTGTGGTTATCAGTTCATCTCCGGGGTTGATTGAAAGATTGGAGAGTACCGTATTTATTCCGGTAGTCACATTTGTAACAAGCACAATGGAACCGGGAGATGCACCTGTGAAATTCTCTAGTTTCTCAAGAATTTCAGGGATTTGCGGCATATATTCCCTCTGGATGAAATCGACCGGCTGGGTCTCCAGTCTATCAAGAAGACACGATCGATATCCGTTTACTTCTCTGGGACAGGCTCCAAAAGATCCATGATTCAGAAAAACTGTTTCAGGACCGAAATTCCAGAAGGACGCGAATTCACTTTTATGTTCCCCGGGTTTCAATAGTTCCTCCCGATCGGGAATTGTTATAGATGGGAAATGCTATTTCCGCAGGGGCTAACACAGGCCACTAAGTGTGGTCTGTTCCAGAATATGCCCGCTCATTTCAACCTCAACGTCATCCCTGGAAGCCGCTGGAGGCAGGTCCAGCCTGGTATCGAGCGCGAAAAGGGTGAAATTCATGACCTGATCCGAATTACCTTTATCCGGACCATCCCATCCAAGGTTTCCAAAACTGTTTACTCCCTGCAGCGATCCATCGAACACAACGTCGTTGTGAGGCTGCTTTCCCTGAACAGTTCCTTCCCGTGGAGGGATATTGTACATTACCCAGTGACAGTATTCCTTTTTGCTTTTCGGATCCAGACACGATACAATCAGCGCAAGGCTTCGGGTTCTTGCAGGAGGTTCTGTCCAGCCGATTGGCGGGGACGAATTGCCTCCCGGTTTTGAGTACCAGAATGGGATGTACTCTTTATTCTTGAAAGCACTGCTGATTATGCGGAAACTCATTCCAACCCCTCTTTTCAGAATGAAGCACTTCCATAAGTATATACTTCTCCGAAGCGGGAGCAAGTACTGCTTATTGAAGAAGATTAAATCCGGTTTCGGATCTTGATAAAGGATTTCTCGTTTCCCTGGGTTCCAGCCTTACCAGAACATCGATAACGCCAGGTCCGAGTTTATATAGCGCCTTTTCAACTGATTTCAGTATTGAAAATGCCTTTTTCATTGGAAGATCAGCGTCAACAACAATATGCATATCAGCCTGAATCCCGTCTCCATGAAACCGAGTCCTTATATCATGTACATCTAGTACACCATTCACCGAGAGAGCTATTTGTCTTAATTCATCCCTGATCTCAGGCGGCGCGGCCGAATCACTTAGCTGCCAGAGAACCGGTCGAAGGATATCAAAGCCAAGTTTGAGGATGAATATGGAAACGATGGCTCCTCCAATTCCGTCAAGAAAAATCAACGATGGTTCGATTCTTGCAGCAAGAACAACGACTGCAACCGGTATGGAACTGAGAACATCAGAGCGTTGATGCCAGGCATTCGCGGCAAGAGCCGGGGATTTGAGAATCTTGCTCATTCTAAGTGTCCACCTGGCGAGAAATTCCTTTGAAGTAATGGAGATCACCGCGATTGCGAAAGCAATCCAGCCGGGAGGATTGGCAGACGGCGTCATGATTGACCCGAAAGATTTCCAGGCAATCAGCAAACCTGTCAACAACATGACCAAACCGACAAACCCTGAAACCATCGTCTCAATTCTGGCATGCCCGTGAGGGTGATTTTCGTCGGAAGGTTTTGTCCAGAAATGTGCTCCAACGAGAATTACTATATCAGTAAAACAGTCAGCCAGACTATGCACACCATCAGCAACCAGTGCGTGACTGTAACCGATTATCCCTCCCGCGATTTTTCCGCCAGACAGAAAAACATTCAGCAGAAGACCCGCAGAAGTTGTACGTACTGTTCCCCGCAATCGATTCTGATTATTCGAAAGCATTCTTTATTCTCCGCACATCTTTTTGATGTATATGGTATAGAACTCAACTGCATTCACGTAATCTTCAACAGAGACCGATTCCCCTTCGGAGTGAAGAACACCAAGCCCTCTCTCTCCAAGGTGAGCAGGAACGAACCTGTAGACATTATCTGCAATCTGTCCATAATGCCTGGAGTCCGTAGCAGCTGGAAAGATACCTGGTGCAACTGTTAACCCCGGCCAGATTTGCTCAACAGCTTCGCAGATTGACCGATAATCATCAGTTTCAGTTGAAGCTTCGGAGGAAGGCTCGAATACTTTCCTGATGTCCTCGAATTCAACCTCAACGCCGAGAGGAAAAGCTATTTCCTTCACATGCTTTACGATATCATTTGAATGATCTCCGGGAACCGACCTGAAATTAACAAGAGCAGTAACCTCTGAAGGGAGAATATTCTCTCTACTGCTTCCATGAAGCATCGTTGGTGCCGTTGTTGTCCTGATGAAAGCATTACCTAAAGACCACTTCTCAATGATCTCTGTCATTTCCGATAGGGAAAGCGATGCAAATCCTTCCTGAGGCAAATCGATAAAAAGACTTTCAGTTGCCCGGAACATTCTGTTCACAGGCTCACTTAATTTTGCCGGCATCTGGTGTTTCTCAAGGAGAGAAAGACATTCTCCAAGAACCCCTGCGGCAGTCCGTATGCCCGGTACAGATGCATGCCCCTGTTCGCCCCTGGCAATCAACCTCAGAGTAAGATAGCCCTTCTCGGCAAGACCGATAACAGCAACATCCTCCCTGAGCCAGGGCAGAGTGTATATGTATCCTCCTTCATCAAGAACAGAACTCAGCTGAATGTCTCTTTCACGGAGCATTCTGACTATTTCAGCTGCTCCGTTCATCCCGCCTGTTTCCTCATCGTGACCGAAGGCCAGAAGAACTGACCGGGCAGGCAGGAATTCCTCAGTCATAATATCTTCGCAGGCCTGAAGTATTCCTGCGACACCTATTTTGTAATCCACGGAACCTCTGCCCCAGACCCGTCCATTCTCAATTATCCCCTTGAAAGGATGATAAGGCCATCTTTCACCATCCTCTGCCGGAACAACATCGAGATGGGCTGTGAGCATGATCGGCTTCAGTTCAGGTTTGTATCCGGGCAGAGAGTAGAGCAGGCTTCCCTTGCTGACAACCTCTCTCTGAAAATATTTATGAACTACTGGAAAAACCTTCTGCAGGTAATCCTGGAGTTGCAGGAAAGGAGCCATCTCGAAGGAAGAACCAGGTTGTGCGGATACAGTTCTGAATTCAATCATTTGCGCGAACTTCTCTACTTTTTCCCTGTCTGTCACTTCAAACCTTTCAGATAATCGGGAATAAAGACTGCAAATATTTTCAAAGACAGTCAAGAGCCGGGATAACAGAAATTTCTGTGCGTTAATTCACCGGTTGATGCTTGACTATGAACAGGTCAGAGGATATTTGTTAGGCGGGCAATAATTTTCGGAGGGAATTATGTGGCAGATCGCAGCGTTATCACTTCTGATATCGGGTCCGGGATCAGGTGAACTGCCCGGAATCGATCTTCCGCATCAACATCAGATGGATCACAACGAACACCGCGGTTCGATTTCACTGATTGTTTCAGGCGAAGACGGAGGAAGAACACTTAACAAAACCGTGTATGGTTTTCTTCCCTACTGGGGAGAGGATACATGGCTCAGATACGACCTGATCAGTATACTTGCCTGCTTCTGCGTGGATATGGGAAGCTCCGGAACAATTACAGCCTGGAACGGATTCCCCTCAATATTCTCCGTAGCAATTGAAGGCATTAACACCGCCGGAGGAACAGCAATTGTTACAGTGGTCAATTTCTCCTCCTACGGAATCCATTCAATTCTTACAACAAACCGAGATACTGCCATCAATACAATTGTTAACCTTGTAAATAATTATCCAGTTGATGGTGTATCAATCGATTTTGAGAATGTCAGTTCCAGTGACAGAGATAACCTCACTTCGTTCATGTACGATCTCAGAGCTGAACTTGATACTTACGCCCCTGGGAGCCATCTCTCGATCTGTACACCTCCGGTAGACTGGAGTGGTGCTTTCGATTATTCGGAACTTGCAGAGATTTGCGATGCCCTTTTCATGATGTGTTACCCATTTCACGGCTCATGGTCATCCATTGCCGGTCCATGCTGCCCTTTAACCGGATGGGGTGCTACATCCGAGTCATCCAGCAACATGATCTGGTGCATGGGGGATTATGCTAAGTACGCTCCTTTCCATCATGACAGAATTGTTGTGGGTCTTCCTTACTACGGGCATCAGTGGGAAACAGAAGGGAGTGCGCCTCATTCGATGGTCATCGGCAACTGTTCTACACTCTTCTATACAACACTCGTGAACAGGGCTGATACTTACGGAAGGCTCTGGAATAACGAGTCGCTTACTCCCTGGTACGCTTTCTACAGCGGAGTCTGGAATCAGGGATGGTATGATGATGAGGAAAGCCTCTCAATGAAGTACGATATGATCAGGGAAGCCGATCTTCAGGGAACCGGAATATGGGCTCTCGGATATGATGGTTCCCGCACTGAACTATGGGACTGCCTCGAAGAATCCTTCTGCGGTGAAATATGGACGGACAACATCACGGATAATCTGGAGAGCCGATTCGCTATTTATGGTCCTGAACAGTACTGGTGCAATGTTACGGAAGGCGGACAGTTCTACGGTTACTTCTATACTTATTCCATCTCATCAGGACCGGATATCAACTGGGCTGAGTGGACTTTTGAACTTCCGGACAGCAGTCTCTCATACATGCTTGAATGCTGGTTGCCGGAAGGCGGAACAGCTGAGACAAGTTATAGAATCCTTCATGACGGAGTTGAGGATACACTGACAATCCAGCAATCTTCATACGCAAACGAATGGGTTCCCCTGGGAGGACCCTGGAACGCGTCAGAGGGTTTATCAGTGATAACAGGTGATTACACCGGCACCGCCGGGCATTCAATCGTAATAGACGCGATACGTTTCATATCAGATACCGGAATTGCAGATAATCCTGGAAATCCTGAATCAAGCCTGTTATCCCCGCTGACCGGGAATCCCTCGTCAATGTTCGCTTTGAATTTACCATCATCTGACATAGAAGGTACGATTCTAATATATGATACATCAGGAAGACTGATCTTCAGACAGATTCTAGAAGCAGGAAGTTCAGACAGGATATGTTACTGGCCAGCTGATAAAAGTATTCCTTCTGGTGTATACACTGCCGTATACCTGTCGGGTCAATCAGGTTCTTCCGTCAGACTTGTGTTGATCAGGTAGGATCAGTCGGTAAGTGAAAACACGCTCAAGGAAAAACCACTGTATCCAAGACTGTCAATCACAAATGGTGCTATCCGATTCATGATCTGTACCGCTTCGCCAAGATTGTAAGCGTCGTAATCAAACATGGTGGCAACCTGAATCGATCTTTCACCGTAGTCTTTCCTCTGCAACCTTCTGTCAACAGTGAAAACTACATCGCTCAGCTGACTGTCAGTGAATTCATCTGTTGTGATAGCCTTATCATAGCGGATACTGAACTCGTCCACACTCCCTCTGATCATCTCCGGTGTAAAGTAGATTTTGACAATTACAGCTCCAGGAATGGTGTCAATAATGGTTTGTTCCAGTCTGATCAGCGGTGCTGAAAAGAAAGCAGTCTCGGTGCTGTCAGTCCAAACGCAGATTCTGTCAATCGTAAGGGATTTAATTTCCCTCAAACTGATTTTCTGTAACACGTAACTTGCTGCAGGACGCAAAGGCACAATTCTGCTTCCAAGAAATGACACGGTTGCTCCTTCTGGAATCAATGTCATGTCAACATTTGATCTTGGTAACGCTCTGGATGCACTATCATTGAATACATAGACTATATCAGAGCCTATGAGTGCAGCAACGGAATCAACCGGATTCTCTTCGACTATTTCCTCAAATTGAATTCTTTGAGCAAGTACGGGTGTAAATTCAGATCGTTCGAAAACATGAGTAATCACATATGCCGCAGCAAACCCTATAATCGCAATCAGAATACCAAGTGTTGGAATATGTCCTCTGGGGGGGGGTACTGTGAATTTAGTCCGTTCTTTGAAGCTGACAGGTTTATCAAGTTTCTTCTGAAGTGCAATTCTCTTATCCTTTAGGGAATCATTCTGTGATGAAAGTTCATAACCACAGTTTTCGCACTTGCCGGTATCCCGTCCGTTGTTGTCGTGTCCACAGCATCGGCAGTTCATTTATACTCCTCCCGAAACATTTGATTCCGATTATTTGAATGCATACTAAATTATCTCCTGACTGTCAGAAGATACCGGTTCAGATTGAATTATTTCAATTAAAGAATCGGCATAGATGAATCCATCAATAAAACCTCTGTCCAGTTGAATATGATATACTGATCGCAGACTGTCTACAAGACCTGAAACAACTTTTTCTTCATTTAGAATCCTGACAGGTTCAAGAAGGCTCTCCCTCGATTCATCAAATGATGCCTGATGCTCCGGAATGATCTTTTCGATTTTAAAGACAAGGACTCGATCGGTTGAAAGGGAGCAAAACACGGTTTCGTATAGCTCAGCACCAAAAAGCACTTCATTCCATGGGGCTGGAATGTCAGTGAATGTCATGGGATTGGTGAGAACGGTCTCGTCCGGAGCAAGAAGGTCAACAAGCGGTGTCAGATCATCTGCACGGCTAAATGGTTCTTCATCCTCTGACACAATCTGCTGAAGTATTTCCAGCTGATCACCTCCGATTGCTCCGATTGTCTTGAATGTCCTCTGTTCATAAACAATCAGATTTTGAAGGCTATCCTCATACATTTCAAGTAACTGGGTGGAAGTCGGTTCGATTGCTGGTTCAATCACCAGATTGTAATACATATCAAGCAGCTCATCTGAGACCTGCCGTTCGACTATGGTCAGTATTTCCGGCAAAGTATCCATTTGAAGCTTTCTTGCCTCAATTGCCATGATATCATTTAACCCCTGTGTTCTGCAGTAACTCTCGACCCATTCATGATCTGCCGGTGTGCGAAATGCGAAAGCGGGCATATTCCGTATATCCTCGACTAAATCCAGAAGTGACCGTTCTCCCCCAGTAAATGTATATACAGCAATTTCTTCCTGCTCGCTGGAGTAGGGCTCATAGTTCCCTCTATTGTCGATTGCATGCTCCGCGATGAGTTCAGGTACTCCGGATATTATCCGGAGATCATGTGAAGTTACAAGGCTGTCTTCCAGTTTCAATCTGTACTCATCTCTCATATTACCAAGGATCTGTCTGGATATGGATTCACGAATATCTTCAAAAGGGGGAACAGAATCGCTTACAATATTTTCTACCTGCAGAAATTTCCAGTTCGAATCAAATGCAAGCATGGGTGATACATCACCTGATTCAAGCCCCTGTAGCAGCATTAATATTTCCGGGGAAGACCTCATCAGATCAACAGGTCCGAAAGAACCCCTAAAAGATATCTCATATGAATCTATCGAGAATAACTCAACCAGACTTCCCATATCATGTCCATTCAGGACAAGCTGTCTGAGACTGTCACAAAGAATACTATCGTCAAGAGTTATCGATGTGTAACTCACCATTGTGCCAAGTTGGGAATAGTATTCCTCTACCGTATCCGCGGGGAGCTCCACTTTTTCATCCAGTATCCATACAAGCCATCGTTGGCGCAATTGCCTATTCTCGATCGAGAATCTGCTTCGTTGAAATTCAGGTCGAATGTCAAATCCTCTTTTTTGAGCATCCTGAAGTATGAGCAGTCTGCTGATCAGGCTTTCGACCCTCAGGTTCACAAGTTGAGAATCACCATGAAATGCCTCCAGAGCGAATGAAAGTCTGTCCTTTGAGACAGTTTCAGATCCAACCATAATAGCAGCATCTTCAGGGAGTTGATGACCGCAACCAGCGAAAAAAAACACAATTCCCAATAACGCGAACAGACGTTTCATTCTATCCTCCGTATACGCTTCCTTTAGTGGTCGATTATATTCGGTAATCTAATGTAGCTTCATATTATTCCATGTCAACAGGAGGTTTCGTTGAATCCAGTTTTTCATCTTCTGCTGCTTATCTCAGTGTCATTTCAAATGCCTGAGATTCCCACAGCCTGGCGTGCCGGTATTTATGCAAAGGATACTGAAACAGGAGAGATTCTGCTGAGCATAAATGAGAACCAGTTTTTCAGACCAGCATCAACTGTGAAATTGGTAACATCTTACATTGCTCTAATGAAACTTGGACCATCCTATGTTTACGAAACAGAAGTACTTGCTGATACATCTAACGGTAACCTGTACATCATCGGTTCAGGCGCTCCTCTGTTGAGCGCGGAACATGTGGAGATAATGGCCCTCGAGACAGCTGCGTCTCTTCCACCTGTCTCATCCTGGAAACTGTTCTGGGATACTTCAAGATTTAATGAGGAATCCCACTGTCCGGGATGGGATGCGAATGACTGGAGCAAAGTGTACTGTCCACCAATCGAGGGGCTCTCCATTGGAGATAATATCCTTCAAATCATCATCTCAACAATCGGCGATTCCATGAGAACATTCGTCTACCCCCCCCTCCCTGATCTTGAAATCACCAATAACCTTACCATCGGAAGCATAACTCAGATAAGAACCACTGTTGACGGATGGGAAGATAATGCTCCCAGGCTTACACTTCAGGGTACTATGCCTCCCGATACTCACTTAGTGCTGTACAAACCCTTTGCCGGTCCGTCAATGGAATTCTCGGAAATGTTCTCCCTCGCGCTTGAGAGTACCGGATTGAATATTGATACCGTCCTGCAAGGGGAAGCACCGGATGATACGACACTTATCCGAACATCTGTGATCTATTCAGATCCTCTGTTCATTCTTTTGACCTCAATGAACAAATGGAGCAGAAACATGATCGCTGAAATGGTTTTAAGAACTGTGAGCCTGGAAACGGGGTCTCTTCCCGCTTCTACCGGCGCGGGTTGTGATATTGCGGGACAGATTCTCAGAGATCTTGTCCCTGATGTTCCAGGAGTACAGCTTGCTGATGGATCAGGACTTTCAAGATTGAATCTTCTGGCTCCAATCCACCTCGCTGCTATTCTGTCAAACGGAATCAATTCACCTGAATGGGGTGTTGAATTCCTGGCGACACTGCCGGTAAACGGTGTGGACGGAACACTGAAATCCAGAATGAGCGATCTCCCGCGAGGAGCTTTCAGAGGCAAAACCGGATCATTGAATGATACTTCAACAATTGCCGGAATACTTACAGCTTCATCCGGCAGGAGAATCATCCTCGTGATTATGCTTGAAATTCCGGGTGGATATACCTGGACAGCTAGAGCATGGCAGGACACCTTTATAACCTGGTGCTGGGAAAACTACTGACAACTCTTACGGAATACCGACCTCAGAAGAAGCCGAATCGGGGTAAAAAGCGATTCAATGAAAATACCTGATGAGACTTTAGAAGCGCCCATTTTTCTTTCAACAAATACAATCGGTACTTCACCTATATCAATACCCTCTTTCCAGATACCAAAAAGGGTCTCCACCAGAAAGGCATAACCGGACGCTTTTATCCCTGAGGATAAAAGAGTTGGTATTACATCTGCGTGAAAACCACGAAACCCGCTTGTGCAATCCGTATACGGCAGCCTTGTAATGAACCTGATATACATGTTAGCTGCATAACTCATATTCAACCGCAGTATTGACCAGTTGAGAACACTGACACCTTTCAGATATCTTGAACCTATCACAAAATGATATTGATCCAGAGCTCTATCAATTCTTCTGATATGTGAAGGCTGGTGAGAAAGATCGGCATCCATCATGAATACCCGATTCCACTTCCCGATTTCCTGCACATGCCGGAAAGCGGCTCTATATGCCTGACCAAGCCCCTGCTTTTCACCCCTGCGGAGAAGAGTGACACCCCCATCGGACTCTACCAGCTGCTGTACTAAGTCTGCCGTACCGTCTGGAGAACTGTCATCAATGAACAACAGATCAAAGTCGCATTCTGTCCGAATCTGTTCATATAGAGGAAAGATGTTTTGTGCTTCGTTGTATGTAGGAATCAGAATAATACGATCAGAGTTCAGGATGATATCCTTTCCAGATAACTGTCATTTCGAGTATCAACTTTTATTATATCACCTTCCTGGATAAACAATGGCACCTGAACCTGCAAACCGGTCTGAAGAACAGCTGGTTTGGAACCTCCACTTGCCGTATCTCCCCTGAGACCAGGATCAGTCTTCTTTACCCTGAGTTCAACAGTATCGGGAGGTTCAACAATAATCGGGATATCATTCACAAAAGCAATATTCACTTCACTGTTTTCAATCAGATATTTCGCAGCATCACCAACCAGATCATGATCAAGATTTTCCTGTTCATAAGTGTCAGGATTCATTACAACATAAGCCATATCAGTTATGTAGAGCAATTCCCATGTCCGATGTTCCACGCGAACCTCTGTTACTTTTTCACTGGCTCTCCAGGTTCTGTCAAGAACTTTTCCGGAAAGAACTCCTTTGAGCTTTGATCTGACAAAAGCAGGACCCTTCCCCGGTTTAACGTGCTGGAAGTAAACGATCTGATACAGGACACCATCGTAATCTATAACCATACCCCGCCTGAAATCATTACTTGTTGCCATTGTATGATAACTCCATCTTCATTTTTCGAATTGTGTTAATTGCCTAAACGGATATCAGGAGCCGTTTTCGTCCGCCATATCACAGACTATATCAATGGCATCAAGATAACCGGTGATACCAGCGCCTGCGATAAATGCATCAGCAGCCCTGGCTGTAATCAGATCGCTTCTGAAAGATTCACGAGATAGAACCTGGCTGATGTGAACCTCGACCACAGGACCGTCAAACGCGGTCAAAGCATCCAGAATTGCGATCGAGTAATGTGAATATGCTGCGGGGTTGATAACGATTCCAATCGCATTCCCGGAAGCCCTGCTTATTGCCTGTACCAATTCACCTTCAATGTCAGATTGAAAAAATTCGATGGAAACACCTGTGGCGGAAGCTTTCTGCTCTATCTTTTTAATGAGTTCGCTCTGTGTTGTTTTTCCGTAGTGAGCAGGTTCTCGCTTACCAAGCTGTGAAAGATTGGGGCCATTAATGACAGTTATCATTCGGAGAGAATTCATTCAGTCTCTTTGTCATACAGTTTCAACTGAAGCTCATTCTTCTCCTCTTTTGAGAAAAATCCCATAAGACTGCCGGATGATGATATCTGAGCATCAGACTCATCCTCGGGAGGAGACTCGGAAACATTTTCTTCAGACACAACGTCGGGATCTGACTTGCTTTCCTGTGATTTCAGAACCTTTGTCATTCTTTCAGTCTGTGGAAATACATCTGAATCCAGGTCGGATTCATCTGTACTTTCATCATCGTCATAAAAGTTTTTTGCTGAGTTCTGCTTTGTTTTCGCATCCTCCAGCAAATCCCGTGCTTCTTCATCGCCTGGATGCTCGAACAGATACTCCTCGAGATATTCCACAGCCTTGTTCCATTGTTTCTTCTTATAATGAATCTGCGCCATATTGAGAAGAGCGACAAGGTTCTGGGGCTGCTCATCATGTGCAACGCGGAATACATCAAGCGCCTTTTCAAGAAGTCCTGAATCACGATAGCACTTCCCCTGAACGATAATGATGGATATGTTGCCTTTCCATCTTCTCAACCCGATTTCAGTCATTTCCAGAGATTCGTCCAGCCTTCCTCTCTGCCTTAAAAGATCGGCCAATCGCGCACAGATTGTAGATGTAGGATGTTTAATCCATTCATTTTCAAGTTTATCTATCTCCCTGGAATGATCACTGCCTGCCATTTCATCCTCCTGCAAAGAAAGTATTCATTATTATCCAGCCTTCACGAACATATGGTTCCTTTTCTCTGTGTTCATGGAAGATTTCCATATCCAGCAAAAACCTTCGTCCATCGGCATGTAGAATATAACTGGTAAATGCTCCAGCGTTCAGATGATCAGGATTCCGCCACATTCCAAGAAGCATCCACCCGGCCAGATCATGCAGCTCAAACGGATCTATCACAACCCTTGATCTGTCAACCGAATCTGCAGACGCATCGTAGAAATGGTTTCTGGCAACAGTTTCACGCCATAATACGGCTTCATCAGGATTCAGTACAATGTCATCATCTATCCATCTTATACTTAGAAGAAGCAGACAGTCATCGGATACGGTACGTTGATACTGAAGAAATCCGGCATCCGGGTTCCAGTCGGAGAGATGGTAGGATTTGGGGATGTCCATACTGAAACCAAGGGTTCGAAGACTGTCTATTCTCTCCGGGCTGCTCATCTGTGTGGAAACGAAACTACTGTAGATATAAGCCGACAGATGTTCATTATACGAACGCTCGAGCAGTCCGGATAATTCGGCCATCTGCGTGAATCCAGGTAGAACGATACCAAATACATCCTGTCCGGTTGCCCATACATCTTCCCCATGGTAAATACCATTTATCTGCTGCAGCATATCTGGAAGCCGTTCCTCCTGAGCGGCAACAAAGAGGATGGTCCTCCTGTTTTTGAGATCTCCTCTGAACATCTCTTCGGTGCATGAAGAGAAATTGAGAACGTTTTCAGTGTCTACTGTTGTAACATGGATCTGAATATCTTCAAGCAGTTCATCAACCAGGACACAGTCAACACCTGATCCATAAACAACAAGGACTCCCTTGACAGGGCCGGTTGCGGGGCTCCTGCATGAAATCAGAAGTATAAGAACAGAAAGTGCGGACAGATATTTCATTTGTTTTTCTTTCTCGAAAAAACAGGTGTGGCAAACCGAACCAGAGATACAACTGCTGGAAGGAATCGTACAGCTGAATCAAGCATCGGAGAGGTTCCTTTAATACCGTTTATCCTGTTCAGGAATTCTGTAGACGCATTCGCTGTCCTGCCAATATCTTCCCCTGTCTTTTCGATCTCCAGCAACGCTGATGAAATACGGGGCATCAGTTCCTTTATCTCCTGACCAAGCAATTTAATCGTGACATCCATTTCGCTTAGGGTCTTGTGCATCTTCAAAACAATTGAGATGAAGAAACCCAAACCAATGAACAGCCCGGCGACACCGACCAGCTGTATTATGAAAAGCCCGTTCATTCTCTACTCCTAACTCTTTCTCACTAATGAAACCCTCAGTCGCTGCTTCGGAGAATCACTATTTCAACTCTTCTATTCAGTTCCCTCCCCGCTTCAGTATCATTTGCAGCAGCAGGTCGCCTTTCACCAAACCATGTAGGCTCGATCTCTATATCAACACCTTCGAGCTTCGAAGAAAGATACTCGGCAACATTGATTGCCCGATCTTTCGATAACCCGTCATTATGTGAGAACGTACCATCACTGTCGGCATGTCCTTCGACTGACACAAAAACACCCGGATTGGCACGAAGTGTCTGAATGATCTGATCAAGCGAGGGTATCTGATCATTTCTTATCTGTTCAATGTTATGATTGAAATAAATGGTGGATACCGGCAATCCCTGTCGTTCAGTAGCGACAATTACGAACTGAAACAGGTTAATCGGATCAGTTTCATAATAGCAGTACTCGAGGTCTTCATTGATTTGCCTGACCTCTACATCAAGCGGGACTCCTCCCTGTACCCTCGAAAGACCAATGCTCAGAGGATCAATGCGATTCTCATCCAGCCAGAGCTTATTCACGCGAAAGCTCAGAGATGCTTCGAGAATGTCCACGCTGTCAATCTCTCCGTAAACTGTTCTCGGTTCAAGCATTACAAGTTCTGCCGGACGGCAGGCAATAACGACATCTCTGAAACAATCCAGATTCGTCTCGTAGTAATAGTAGGCTTCATCCTCATTGAATAGCGCTGCCGGTACTCTTTCAAGTGATCCATCCTCAAGAACCTGATATAAACGGAGAAGTCTCAGTTCCAGTCCATACTGTTCTATCCAGAATCTTGGTACCCTGAAAAGGGCTGTCAGATCACGGATATCCGACTGCTCGAGTGAACTGTTAATGGGAAAATAGCTGTAGAGATATTGATCCGAATCAAGCTGAACAGGGCTGTTAAGAGGAATTTCATCGTATTGTGCAACCATTAATGTATCCTGTTGAATATCTCTGACAGCCCACAGATCGAACTCGTACATATCAGTATCGGGATACCATGTTCTCTTATCAACCATAGGTGGAAGAGGCACTCTCGATCGAGGCTCGCTCCAGTCATCGCCACCGAGCCTGAAAGTAAGCCCGATTCTGTGCCTGCCCCAGGTACTGTAAAGCTGGTTCAGCGGCAGGCTGAAGGCGTAATCGAGTTCAATTGGAATCGATCCTTCCGTTCTTGCTGAAAAACCTGCTGAGATTTCATGTGAAAGACCTGAAGCTTTGAAAGAATACCCGGTTCTGACTCCCCATGTGGAATTTGAACCGATCCACTTTTCAAAACCGGCTGAGAGGTTCAGGTCGAGTTTTCCTCCGATTCTTTCAAGACCATAATCAATCTGCAGAACAGGAGTGGCAAAACGGGGATAGAACGCAGCACCAAAAGAAAACCGCATACATTGTTTATCAGTGACTTCAAGACCGAGATCGGGTTGAATGATATTCCTGACAACACCTGCCAGAGTAACAGCTCTCCCCAATTCAGCCTGAAAACCGGCGTTCAGACCAATCCCCTGTCCTTTTCGTCCGTATATGGCAAACAGAGGGTCATAAGATGTGAATTCATTATCCGCAAACTGCCTGAAAAGATATCTTCCCGTTAATCCGATCGATACAGGGAATATCCCCGGTCGGAACGCAAAAGAAAAATTCGCCTCTCCTTCAGAGTAAAGATCGGAAGATGTGAGATAGTCAGCTCCCGCAGAAAAAGCAGCGTATTCCGACAGAGGTTGCAGGTAACTCATAGCTGCGTAATGAATTGAGCCGTTATCCATATTCGGATACAGGCTAGAATACTCGGTACCGATGAGGATTCTTCCCGTCCGCAGGATTGAAGCGGGATTCCACCATGCGCCCCAGGCATCATCGCCAAGTGAAATGAATGCTCCTGAAAGCCCCATGGCTCTGGAGCCCGGCATCAATTCCGAGGAAGCTATAGAAACGCACAGAAGGGGCAGAAGAAGCATAAGTATTATCTTGCAACGCATAATACACCACTCATCTTTGTGTTTCCAGCCCACGCCATATAAACGTAGATCCCCCCGGAAACAATTCCCCCTCCATCATCACGTCCGTCCCATGATGGTTCTTCGCCTTCAATTGTTACAATTGGGATACCTTCCATACTGTAAATTATCACAGTTAGCAAATCTCCATCGGCTGCGGGCCAGATGAAGTTCGCAACGTCGTTGATTCCATCTCCATTGGGAGTGAAGGGATTTGGAATTACATTCATTCCCTGATCGAAATCCCGCTGCATGGGAAAGTCATAAATGGTCATTTCATCCTCGTAGATGAAAATCGTATCCATAACTGTGACATATCCGTTCAGCTCCGCACGAATGGGAACAGGTCCAACTGGAACGCTCTCGAAACTGTACCTGCCGTCTGAATCAGTGAACTGCTCAAGACCAATTTCTTCTACGCTTACAGATACATCCCGAAGCCTCTGACCTGTGTAGTTATCCCATACTTCACCGGAAAGTGAGCCGCTTGGTCCCTGTGGCGTAGCGCTGGCCATGTTGCTGTAATCACTTTCTCCGTATGGATTCTCGTAAATCGTGGTTGCCCAGTAGTAATAGGTAACTCCATTGCTTACGAGGGTATCAACATATGAGGTATCATTGTAGGAGAGGCTTACAATAGGATCAGGATCCGGTCCGAGTGGGCTCAGGCTACGGTATATCTGATACCCGAATAAGCCTTTAGAACCTGTTCCGGAGCTTTCCGGGGACGGAGCGCTCCAGTTCAGAGGGATGAATCCGTTGAAGCCGCTTTCAGCAGAAAGATCCTCAGGTGGCGCAAGAATACCTTCAACGGAAAAAGGACCATAAATTGATTTATTATTAGACTCGGAAGATTCTTCAATCTGGTCTTCTTCGTCAACAACAGCAATCATATATCGTATACCCATATCGAAATACGAAAATGTAACAGGCGCACTGAAAGAGTGAGTCTCGCTTCCCTGAAGGGGCGGAACCATAAATGAAATCAGTGGATTAGAAGTACTGTCAGGATCTTCTTCGAGATAGAACACAAGCTCACATTCTCCTGCAGGTCCCTGTCCCTGATTTGTGACGACGACCGAGAACAGAACTGTCTGCCCGACGAAGAATGGAGGCGAGATGTCCGGGCTGGGAGATGACACAGTAAGATCAGGATACGCGAGAATAACCTGGAATATCGATGAATCGGGCTGTAATCCGAGATTTGCCGCTGCAACCCTTGCAAGCAGATCATATGTTCCGGGTTGATCTGGAGTCTCTATCGTAAAAGTATCAACACTTACAGCACCTTTGTAGACAAGGTTACCCATATATCGCGGGACTGATACTTCTCCGCTGAAACCGGAAGGCGCTTCAATACTGCCCCAGGTTCCAACTGCAATGTATCCTCCGTCATTTATCACACTGAGAGGAAGTCTCAGTTCAGCTCCGGGAGCTGCGTATATGGTTGTATCCACGGGTGACAGTACTCTTACATCCGGATTTCTGGAATAGGTGTACACCACAAGTGAATAATCTTCCTCTTCAAACGGGTTTCCGGGGTCCGACCAGCTTTCAGCCAGTATTCTTGCTCTCCAGGCGCCGGATTGTGGATTCTCAATGCATATTTTTTCCAGCGGACTCTCTTCTGTTACACCAACCGGCAGGGTGTAGTTATAAGTAACTTCGTCAGGTGATATCAGTGAGAAATCAAGATCGTTACATATTCCGGCCCCTGGAACATCGCAGTATGCCATTGCCCCGGATAACTTCAGAGTTGTTGATGGGATGTAGAATGTCCATTCTTTGTAGAGCTGACCTTCAATATATGTTTCGTAAATCCAGAGAACTCGATCAACTTCCTCCGAAAAGTAAACACCCGGAAGATGGAAAGCATCGAGAAGTCCATATCCGTATCCTGTGGTCGCGTAGCCGCTGAGAGGAGAGCCGGTATTACCTGCTAGAGGAATGGAACTTGCCGCGAGAAGAGCTGCGATATCCTCTGGATGCACAAGATCCCCATATTTCTCAAAACAGAGCGTAATCGCTCCGGTCACGTGCGCAGCGGCCATACTGGTACCAGCTCTTCGCGTATAGGATGATACGCCCGGCCATCTGTTCTCCGGATCATCCAGCCACTGACCATTATACATCGCGTTAGTCGATACGACTCCGTTCAACATTGCTGAACCGGAAAACTCGCCGCCAGGAGCAAGTATATCAGGCTTGAGCCGCTGGTCACCCTGCGTGGGGCCCTGACTGCTGTATGAGGCGAGGTAACAGTTACCATCCTCATCCGGTATATAGGTTACCGCGCCTACTGTAATACAGTTCTTCGCGTTGCCTGGTGATGTAATCGTTCCCGTTCCACCCTCATTCCCGGCTGAGAACACTATCACCATATCCTCATCATTGACCCATGTATCAACTATCTCACAGAATTCATCATATCCTGAAGAAGTGAATCCCCAGGAATTGTTGACTATTTCGCATCCCGCCAGCTGGAATTGACTGAGAAACCCGTCAAGCTGTGACGGGGTCATCCCGGTGGGACGCTCGAGTACAAAAAGAGATCCGTTGTAAGCGACACCGCTTCCATTGAATTCGCACCCAAGTGAAACCTGCCCGCGAGATGAAATAACGCCGCAGACAGCGGTTCCGTGTCCGTCCTGATCAGGTGGTCCGGAAATCACCGCTGGAGAAAGGTCAGGATGTTCGCTCCAGACTCCGGTATCAAGTACACCTACTATGATTCCCTCACCCTGATAGTATTCCCATACATAAGGACAACCGATAAGACGCCTGCTGTCATCAGCTCTGAATTGCGCGCTTTCAGGATTGGAAAGGGTTTCCCATGAAACCTCGACTACTCCGGGAAACTCACAGAGGTTTTCGAAATCGGCTGAAGCCCCTGGAACACGAGCCAGATCCTGACGGATCCATTCGCCTCCTGCAGGCAGCCTTTCTCCGAGGATTCTCAGGAGGAAGTGCCCCGACCAGTTGGACGGTTCATGATTATTGCTGTAATGAGCAGTATTCCAATGTTTTACTGACCGAATAAATCCGGATGACCGCAACAGATTAATATCCGGTTCACCGGTTACTACAGCAGCAAAAATATCATTTTCCGGAGACCAGCCTGCAGGCCAGAAACCGCTTCGATCAAGAATCGACAGATTCGAAGGCGTGAGCGGCTGCCATACCCTGATCTCGAAAATTGAAAAAAGATTAAGATGCGATAACCCTGATGCACCCTCAAAAGCCCCGGAACCTGATAACAGCTGTTCATAACCTGAATCAAAAAGAAGCAATTCCTGCTGTCTTTCATCAGTATCCAGCTCTGAAAGATATTGGAGTAATCCAGCCGGTGAAGCACCCTGTTGAGGTGCACTGCCAGAAAACGCCAAAAGCGTCATTAAAACAACAATCAAATGAATGACTTCGTCTCCCTTCACACCCCTCACTGTAGGCATACGACATTACCGTGGTCAATGTCAAGGTATTAGCCTGTCAATTTCACCATTATTCTACCAAAACACCGCATAAACCTGCGCCTACTTCGTTATGCTCTCACATATGTAACATACTCGACTTACTGTTTAAAGTACGACTGCGGAGTATACACTCGCAGGCCTTGCATCCACAGCTCTCTGCGACGCTTTGAATACCGGTGAATTCAGCTGGTTATTCGCTTTATTTGATTTGTGTAGAATCTTCTACCGAATATGATGTGGTATCCGGAACACTGACCAAATGACCATACGCACCGATTGGCTCCAATTGTTCCGCTTAATGGAATATCGATGCACAGAGAACCTCCGATATGACCATATCGAGCGCTGATTATTACAAATTAACCTATCACTGGGGAAGTGAAAACAAATACCCTGTGGTGTGTTCCAATATCCAATCCTTAATATCGGATTTCATTCAGCAGCGTCACAACGGCAGGTTCGCAGTTCTCCCCGCCGTCGACAGTATATACACCAGTGGGAAGTCTTTCACCGCTGTATCCACTCCCGTCCCAGATTCCAACAGCATCTAAAACAGAAATCTCTGCCACCAGACG
>CBDVBK010000049.1:0-26187 GCA_965372215.1 uncultured bacterium
AATCTCTTTAGAAGTAGGCTTTACCCCATGACGTTCATTATTCCTGAATTTCTCGTCAGCAGCAACTCTGTATACCTGCCTGAATACTCCAAGAGCTTCTTTATTCCAATTAACAATTCTGGAGGTTGGTTTACCTGCCATTTAGATCGCCTCCTCCACTACCTCAGCGTCTATGGCATGCTCAATCCATTCTTCCTTACTACAACTCATAAGCCCTGGATAACCACTAATAGTGGATTCAATATACCACTCTTCGGCATCTCCGAGATCCATGCGGTCCCACCAAACAAGAGCAATTTTCTCAGCTATTTCTCTTTTACCATCTTTGGTTTTAAGTTTCTTGAGTAATTTTTCTCTAGTCATTCCACTTTTCCTTTCCACCCACAATTTGAGCATTCAACGAAGACGCCAACCTCCCTTGGGTCTGCATCTTCTTCTTCAAAACTTAAAGTATGACATTCAGGACATTCCCAAGCGTGAAAAAATCCTTTGTAATCTGCGGTAGGATAATAAACTTCCTCTTCCTCGTCATGAATTCTGTTATTTTGCGAATTCAGTTGATTCACCGTCATCTCCATTTCTAACCCCCTCAAATAGGGAGTTGGGGAATCTTTGCATGATCTCTTTTGAAAGTATTTTCGCAACTTTAAAAGACCTTGCTCTTATTTCTTCGGGTTTTTCGTAGCGCGTGCCCCTGATTTGCCTCAGTATTATAGAAAAGCCTTCTCCATCTATAGAAACTACATAACTGCGGATATTTCTTTTACTGGTATGCCTGTCAAGCCAGAAGGGTTGATTTTTGTCAACTATTCCGGCCACTACTCCAACTTGATAGTTGGTTAGTTTTGTCTTCAAATTCCCTCCTAACTAGCTTCTTCAAGCATTTGCTCAAGATTTATACACACTTCTTGGTAGTCCGGCTTCTTGCCATACTCGTTTTTATGCTCCTGCACCCACTGATATGATATTGGATATCTTTCTTTTAAGAAAGCCATAAACAATTCTGGAGAGTGGTTATGTGGAGCGTCTTCGGCATGATTGTGACAATCATCACAAAGGAGTATGCCTGCCTTGGGGTGATGAGCAAGATGTAATACCCTCCGTTTGATCAGATGATGTCCGATTGCTTCTTCTTTTTCCAAGAGCCTGCCGCATCTTGCACATCGATGTTCCCACAGCTCATATATCAATTCCTGCCACAACCGGTCAGCTTTGGCTTTGTAGTAGTCTTTTTTATGCTTGATAACAGAACGAGGTTTTTTAGATGGTTTACTCTTGGTTTTGAACCCCGTTCTCTTAAGCCCAGTTTTGGCCTTCAGCGGAGTCTTTCTCTTCAGTGGAGTACGTTTCACTTTGCACAGAGAATGACAATAGCCATTACCACTATGAACATAGCCAGCATCGTCAATCCCAATCTCCGTAGTTTTTTCTGAAACTCCGTATTATCCACGAGTCACCTCCTTCTTGAGCTATGTATATGCCTTATTGGCAATCCTCTCTGTGGGTCTGCCCACCCTTCATCTCGAGGTTTCATCTGAACAGCATGCATTCTTTCCATAATGTCTGAATCTCTAGCACCACAATTCATACATATCTTAAACATAGTTTTAGAATCATTTCCAATCCATTCAACCGAAGACTCCCTGCATTCCTTGCATCTCATGACTTGTCCTTTTTGGAGTTTTTGATCTGGGTTATCCGGAGAGCATATGCCTCGGCATCTCTATGAGCATAAGATCGCATAATATCGTCTGGAGCACTGATTAAACTCATTGCTTGATCACATTTTGGGCATACAGGAGGTCCTTCTTCAATCACTAATGCGCAGGATAGTATGTACGTATCTCCACAACATTCGTGACAACGAAATTTCATTCCCTGGCAGATAAGATTTACAGCTTCAGTTTCGTCAACCAATAGATTCGCCACCTTATCCCCAGAGTGCATGCCCCTGAGGATGGAAAGCTTGGCATTATCGATAGCTTCCAGAATTTCGTCCTTGTTTGGGTCCCTACACTCAAGCGCTAACATGAGAGCATCAAATTCCCTTTTCCCTACAACAGTAAGGTCGGGAGAGTAACCCGCGTTATTCTCGGTGTTGATTAGATCTTCTTTTAACTCTTGAATGTTTTTCATTTCTCAATTTTCCTGTCTTGCTTACGCCCGCATTTGACACAAGTTCTTACCTGTCGTTTTTCTGAATACGGTAGCATTTCTTTAGAGGATGGAGTCCTCTGCATTGTTCCTTCTTTTATATATGTTTCCCACTTGGTCCATTTATGCCAACACATTTATTTTCTCCTCCTTGTTTATCTGAGAATCTTCTTCTCTCAAAAACACCATCTCCAACAACTCTGAAGGTGTCCCCTAGAAAAATGGATGCCACCCAAGCCAATCGTTTGTCATCTTCGTCGGTCCTAAGGTGGCCATCCAGTTCCTTCACTAATTCCTCTCTGGTAATGAGTTCCGGCATATCAACCTCCTTACACTTTGATAAGGTTGTTAAACGCCTTCTTCTTCATCTCCGCACCAGACCCTATTGAAATACTCTGAAGTCTTCTGTACTTCTGCGCCTCGCTATCTGAAGGAGTGCGATGGTGGTCTACAAATTCAGTCACTGCATTATAGAGAGCCCAGGCAGTGCCTCTGGTAGCAACTATTTCTTCGCCTTCATAGAGGTCTCTGATGACTTGCATCTGATTCAGCGCCCGGGTACTGAATACTACCTCTCCGTCTTCCATTTTGGCCGGGAACATGCCTTCTATGAACCTGTCTACGTCAATTTTACGTAACTTCTTGGCAATGAGTTCATGAGCTGCTTCCACAAAGTTTTCATAGAATGCAAGACTTCGTGATACAATATGTCGAGCCTGATTCAACCGATCCTGAGCCGACTGAGTATGCCTTATGGCCAGTGAGTGCTCGTTATCAGTCATTTGCATGGTTCCTCTATCTGCACTGACCGGTGTGTTGAGAACCCTGAGAGAGGTTGAACCGTCGTGAGAGTTTAACAGAAGAATGTATTTCTTCAACTCATCTCCTTCTACAAGCAGAACAGGATCTCCAACTTCGGCAAGCACCCATATCTTTTCACCATTTTGCCCCAGACAACCTGCCATATCAAGCCTCAGGCTACCATCTTCCAATAGTGGATTGAAGAGGGCAAAAGCATCAGTATTTTGCACAACACGATACTTGGAACCCACAACCCCAAGAGCTATTCCTGTATCAAGTCTTCTGGTTGCAAATGCCCCTGGAACCTCTTGCATACCATCAGCTATGTTGGTAACTTCCTTGAACCTAGGCTTCCCATCTTCATCAGTGTTATCTTTCTCGGGAATGAAAACCTGTACCTTCTGCACCTCAAAGTCCAAGTGTCCCTGCTCCATCGCCTCTTCCATGGTTAGAGCGGTGCGAATATCTTCTCCTACTTCATACCACGGCTGAACGTTTCTTGCTTCTGACATATTGTTTTCCTTTCTTTTTAATAATTGTGAAATTTTCCACCAGGAAGATAAGGACGATACCTGCCCAACAGAGCTTTAGCTCTTTTTCTGCTGTTTCTCGCTTTCCGCATAAGCAAAGCCGCGTCATGGTAATCGTCATTGATGTCTGCCCCGCTGTAATATTTCAATGATCGAGCTAAAGATACTATGAGCCTCCTTTGCCCATTGATCATACGAAGCATTTTCTCAGTTTCAGTCATCACTTTTCTCCTTAATTTTCCCTTCTTCAAGGATGATAGCATCAGGAGAATGACCTTCCCCAACACTTTCTATAAGAAGCTGATAGTTGTACTTTTCACGCAGTTCACAAAGCTTCTTGAAAGTCTTTTTACCCAAGCTTTCTCCGCGGCGTATGATGATAGTTCTTATACGGTTATCGTCGGGAGAAGAGTTGGCAGCCATTGCCATCTCAGCACCAAAGAGTATCTTCTCAGACGTACTGAGCTGTTCTATCGGACGGCTGCGTACAAAGACCCGGTTATCAGCAATCTCTACCAGATCATCACCAGGGAGCTTGGCACTGGTCATTATATCCTTTTTCTGCTCACGCAGCTTCTTGATCCTCTCCTCGGCAATTTCATGGTCTCGCTCTATGTCTTTTCTCTCGTTGAGACGTCTCAGATAATTCTGGTATGCCACAGCCTTAGTATTATTCGCATCCACCTGAGCTATCTGTTCAATGATAGCATCTGTAGATTTTTCGTCCTGAGGTTCTGCGTATTTGACATCTTTCATTTCCACCAACACCTCTTTGGATGCTTTAAGAGAAACTCGTAAAACTTTGATCTGTCTCTTCAGATCATTTATAGTTTCTACTTGAGAACTTATATCTTCGCATTGGGTTTCAATCTTCTCCCGCTGCTCGTCTTGTTCTCTATTGAAGGCTACAATTTCTTCCTTTTGAGCAATAAGATCTGATGCTGAAACTGCCTCAACTTCCTCAATCTCTTCTGGAACACCAGTTTTCTTGAGACTCCTGGAGCAGAATAGTCTTTCCTCTTCACGATCTCCAAGCTGTTCGTCTATTAAGGCGAGCTTATTCTGTTCTTCCTCACTCAGGAAACCCAAGAGCGTTTTGATGACATCTTTGGTATCCATATCGAAGAACTTTGAAGGATCTATCAAGTTTGGAAACATCTTTGTAAGATCTGTCTGGGAAAATGTTCCTCCAGCTCGCCCCTTGATCTTGAGAGTGGTGCGATATCCATTAGGCTTTGTCTCGTCCTTTGTATATTCGCGGGTAATGATCACGTTCTCCGTTTCGAGAATAGTGTATGCCGCAATCTCTCCATCTCTAATAGGCATATCCTGGATGGGACGAGTTCCTTCAAAAGCCCACTTTATACCATCTACAAAGGAAGACTTGCCAGTACCTTCATCTCCAGCAATATCTGTTACATCACCGAATACGATTTCGATATAGTCTACACCTTTTAAGTTCTTCACAACTGCTCGTACTAACTTATTCATGTTCTCTCCAATCAGTTAAATTCCTTTTTCTCTTAAGATAACTGGCAATTTGTTCAGGGGTTTCTCCCCTTTCAAAATCCCGACGCAATAATGCCTCATGTAAGACATCCCCTGCGTTAATACCAAATCTAGTTTGCAGTATTCTATTAAAATCTTCTAACCATGCATCGAAAGTCTGACTTACCCCTGCCTCCGGATGTTTTTTAATGAAGCTGTCGTGCATACCAGTCCTTTTCAGCCCCATTTTGTGGATCATAGCACTATAGGCTTCCGCATATTCGAAGAAATCTTCTTCTACCCAGTGGCCACAAGATAGCTGTACGCACTCGCATTCAACATGGAGAACGATATGTACTATTTTGTTGCATATCGGGCATGGAGCGTTTTGTTCCTTGTTATCCACCTTGCTGCAGTCAGAAAAGTTATTACCTTCTTCAGGAACCGGCCAGCCGCATTCTGGGCACCAAGGGTCACCTACGTATTCACACCCCCCCGCTTTCACTATGAAATTTGAGAGAATATTCGGTGCCACAATAAGGACATGTAAAATCATCATATTCTTCATATTCTTCCATATCTGATTCATGCGCTGCTTCAGCTTTTATGAAGCTTTCTTCAGAACTTCTCATCATTTTCTCTTTCTGCCATGGCTATAAACCCCGGAAATTCTGGATCCCTTAGTCTCTGTGGGGCAACATTATAAACCCACTTCATTATGTTGTTAAGGGCTCTAAGATTCTCTAAATCCGCACGCCCAAATGCTTCATTAAGGTCATTATTAAATACAGCATTCAGAAAATGACCAGCCATTCTTCTGCCATAATAGACACTACGGACTAATCCTCCTGCGGTATGCGGGGGGATAGGATAACATTCCTCCCCACCGATATATTCTTCTGTCTCTTTGATACCCTTTTCAATCACATCATCCCAAGTTTCTCCAGGGCCTGGTTTTTCTTGTAACATTTTATGCGTCCTCTCTCTACTGGCATGCTTTTTCGAGAGCCAGTTTCTTATTCTTTTCAATTCCGGAACGTTTCCCGCAACTCCATCCCCATTTAGATTTTTTACTCCAGATCTTGATCTGAGGGAAAGTTGAATAAGTGTAAGCGGAATCGGTTGCTTTAACATCCCTAATTCCACTCAACTCTTCCAAAGCATCAAGGGCTATTCCCAATGCAGATTCCTTGGCATTCCAGTAACATCCAAATCTTCTGAATTCTTTCTGGTCATCTTTCACAAACCAGTTCCAACCCTTTTCGGTTTTTTCAACATAAACCTCCCAGCCATTGTTTGCGGCATAAAGATATCTTCCAAAGGGTTTGGGTATAGAGACACTCACCTGTATCGCCCGTTTTTGGTTCTATATGGCTGTAGATGTTTTCCAGCCCCAGTCTTTTTGGGAGTTTTGTGTCCTAGAACTCCCACTATCAATTTAGCGAGTCCTTTTAGTATTGACCCCATTAATTAAACCTCCTTCAATACCTCAATTCCCTTGGGGGTAATGCGGCATGATGTTCCTCTTGAAGCCAGGAAGCCCTTGTCAACAAGCATGTCAAATGCTTTGTCAAAATCATCAAACTTCCAGGCTTTTTCAATTTCTGCGATATCAATCCAACTCCTTCGGTGAAACAGATGTGTTAATATCTTTATCTCGTCGGCTTGCACGATCCACCTTCTTTCCGCTTTGTGAAAAGTGAAATACGTTGTCCTCTACCCAATCGTCAACCAGATTTTTGGGTACCATGGCACATAATTTTTCTCGTTGACAAATAGTGCAATCATTAATCTGCATATGATAAAATAAAGAAAAGTTCTCCTGAATGGTAGATTCCAAACAATCTCTACACACTGGCACTCTCTCTATAGAGATAGCTGGAAAGATCACGTACTTATGTCCATTCCATGCCGTGTGTTCTGATATATTGCAAAACTTTCCGTGGACAGGGCATTCTGGACTAATCTCTGTCAGAAACCAAAACCGAGTAGGGCAATGACACCCTGCTTTTTTAAGTTTCTCTTTATCTTCCCTGACTTCTTTGATTACATCAGGGAGATTAATGAGAAATACACATAACAGACCAACTCCAAAGGCAAGTAGCAACCTGAAAACAATAGGCATTAGCCCTCCTTTCTATGCAGTCTCTAGCCTAATCACAAGCCCAAAGGGAATGTGTTCAGGAGCAATGCTATTTTTTGTAAGCACCCATAGAGTTTCAATATTTACATCTTTCTTTTCAGGAAATGCTGTAAAACCATCCGTGAAATTGATGAGAAGCTTAGCGGCTTTTTTGTACTTCTTGCAATATTCAAAGACTGGAACATGACTTGTTCCCCCGCCACCCTTCATCTTAATAGCCATTATATCAGCGATATTACCGTTCTTGATAGGGTATATCTCATGGATTTCAGCATCACATATAATGATTTCCATGTTAAGATTGTGACATTGTCTGGACATGGCCACCAATTCACTCAGAAAGGCGGTAAGCTCTTTTTTGCCGATACTCTTTGAAGTGTCAATAGAAATGATTACATCTGCCGATTCTTTCTCTATATGCGGCATGTATACCCCTGTGGCATAGCTACGTTTGTCAGGCAATCTATATGACTGCTCGTATGGCATGGCCGATATTATCGTTTTTTTGAGTCTGAATCTCCAGTCTGTTTTACTTTCCAGAAGCTTTTCCACTGATCTTGCAAGTCCAGCAGGCATATTACCGCGGGCTTTGGCTGATGTGTAAGCCTCTCGAATTCTATCTCTTAGCTCCTTCGATATTTCTGCATCAGTTTTCCCCTCAGGTTTCTCTTCCCAGCCATGGTGATTAGCGGCCTGATCAGATAGTCCATCTCCCCCTGAGCTGTCAGAAGTTTCCTTTTCATTGTCATCATCGCCGGGTTCAGAACCGCTACCTTCTCCATCTTTTTCCTCTCCTTCTCCAGACCCACTACCTTCCCCATTTCCATCACCGGGTTTAAGTTTTTTACCATCACCGTAGCTGCCACTTCTGATTATGATTTTTTGTATTCTTCCAGCCTTATTAAGTTGTTCGTACAGTTCATCATAAATGCGAATAGATGATTTCTCATCACAATTCTCTACCGTAGCGATAGCTACCTTAGTTCCATCCGGCTGTAGTTCTTCTAGTTTAAACACCCCTTTGTAGTCAGCCACGCACGCATCCTTTCCAGGATTATACCCTCCTTCTATAACGAATTGCGACACTTTAACATCTGCCGAAATATTCCACAGCTCTCGTATTCTGTTCTTACCCAAGATAGGATGCATCAGTACCAGATGAACCGCCTCGTGATACAAAAGACTTTCAACGAATTTATCATCTTCGTCTTTAATGTAATCTGCAGCGACAGCGATATCGCCAATAGAATTAGCACATGCGGTTTTATGTGGCCAATGAGCTACTTCCTCAGTGGAAGCTATCTTATATTTTGCATAGAATAATATGTGGTAGATGAAGTACGCCTTATTCTGAAGCTGAATCCTGGCTCTCAGTAATTTTCTATGCGGATCCAGTTTAATTGCCATCCTCTCCCCCTTCATCTGTTGATTCCAGAACAATAGAAGCTATATCCTGAAGAGTCTTCACGGCATTAAGATTGCTTTTAAGACCGCTCTTGAATCTGACAAGATTTTTCTCCTTTATCATTCGTAGCATAAGAATTCCTGTTTCCTCATCAAGATTAGAGAATATCTCCATAGCCTCGTTAAAGATGTCTCCGGATTTACCCTGCTGTGAAAACCTATGCACTACCAACGTTACCAGCCCATATTTGTTGTCAAGATCGGCAAGATCGGCTGCCAGCTTTGGATTCCTCAGGTATTCATCCAGATTAAGACTTCTGGTATGTTTCAGGAACTTCATTATCATGCTGCCTACATACGTAGAGACGGCACCACATGCCAGAAGTTCCATCACCTTTTCTTCTTCTGGATATACCAGCGGCTTGATGAGATCACTGCAGAATTCAATGGTTCTAGGGGTACAGGCTGTAAACTCATCGCTATCTTCCTCATAATGGAAGAATAAGTTGGCGTGTGCGCTGAAGAATGCTATGAGACGATGATCTACACCAATCTTCATGAAGTATTCCACCTGAGCTTTGGGTTCGGCCTGAATCAAACAGAAATGAATCATTCTAGTCCTTAGAGGCAGTGGAGTTTCCTGCACAAACGCTTTGTCCTGGATCCGATTACCGGCACATACTACAAAGATATGTTTGTTGAAAGAGATATCTCCCACGGCCTTATCATGAACCATTTTGTACATACTATTCTGCACAAGCGTTGGTGCCAGTGTGAGTTCATCGTTAAAGAGAAGCCCTTGTGTTTCTGGGAAAGAGAATATGTTGTAAGCCTGATTCTGTACCCAGTTCAAATACTCAGGATTGGCTATGTTTGGAATTCCCTTGTCATCCGTGGAGTCATTGCTGGCAGCTCTATTATCATAAATGATATAGAATTTCTTGCGCTCTTCCGGATCCTCGTATAACTTATCCTTCTGGGCACGATTAAGCTTATGCCATACAACTGCTTTTCTACCGAGTTTTTCAGCTTTTTCTTCTGCCCACGCATGGACCACATCCGTTTTCCCAATCCCTGGCGCTCCCCAGATCATGGGCACCATTCTGGCTCGATCACAATGGGATAGAAAATCAAATAATTGCTCATGCGTTCCTGGAAGAACATTAACTGACGCATCATTTATGGACATTGAATATCCTTTCTGTGTTTTTGTAACTACAGTGCTCCTCACAAATCTTCTAATACAAGAAGAGCTGGTATCATTGCATACAGATCAGGATCTACTGTGCTGGTTACAATGAGCTTGCCCACAGCAATGTTTTTTTCGCCTATTACCATATAGTTTCTGTTTATGTTTTCGGTTTTTAGCTTAACCAAATTAAGGCGATGGCTATATTCACTAACCTCTGTATACCACAAAGTTTCATCATCATCTTGATGTAGTAGCACGGATGTAGCAACCCCTCCAGCACTCTTGTTTTGAAATCTAGCATTGATAGATCCTACATATATTGCATGAGGATCCATGTGGGTTAAATCAGTTCTATTTTTAAGAATTCTGTCCACTCTTGACAAAACTCTGCCATTTATTTTGGCCATGTTTTGCATCAGGCATAAATACGCTTGTTTGGCTACCTTTTCATCCTCGTCATCAAGCAGTCTGATTACCATGTTAATGGCTTCTTTTCTGCGATTTTTATGTACTTTGCAAAGCCTCAATGCAGCCTGTCCTCTGGTTTGAGGATCGTCGCTTCGCATTGCGTCCCGCATAATACTGATAGAAATGTCATCTTCTATCATTTTTTTGTATTTCAATCTTGGGAATATTTTTTGTCCCTTTTTATAACACACGGCAGAAAGAGCATTCATTATACCATCAAGATTGTCGTAGTCCCGATCTTTTGTAAGGATGATAGGATTATTAGGATTACGAACTGCAGCTCTGATCTCTTCACAAGTACACCTATATATATCATCCCCTATTACTTGTCTTACATAACTTTGATGCGTTGAGGTGCTAGGACTTCTGCGGTCATCATTAAATAGATAACTCCCACCCCACAATCGCATCGCTATGGGGAAATGGTTACCATATGAGTAAATCACTTCCCCGTTTGTAAACATTCTACTACCAGTAGCTTTTTTACCTGCTACAAATGCTTGTGCAACTTCCTGATGTGAAACTGACATGACACCTCCTTTTACCAATCGTAAGTTTTGTGACCCTCTATAGTAGGACCATCTTGGTCAAGTTTGAGAAATGTGCAGCCGTTCTTACGCGCCAAGGTTAACATATTCTGTAACCCTTTCCCAAACCCACGTTTCTCCGCCTTTTTTGCCATATCCTCTTCAGTTCCTACAAAGACACAAACTCCGTATTCGGAAACTCTTGCAAGCAAGCTTGCTCCAGAATCACAATCGGCTTCTTCATCCAGTTTTTCCATATCATCTTGGGTGATATGCCCAGTGCTCGCCACAAGATATTTTTCTATCTCAAACTGCGGGGTTGTTGTTTTCTTTTCCATCTTCTGTTTCCTTTCCTTTCACTAAAGTAGCTGAGTCGTAGAAATCATCACCTACTCCATACACCTGATGGATCGAATATCCGTCATTAGCATATTTGAATTCTACACAGTCGTATTCGCTATCCCCTATCTGTCCCAGTTGAATGACAGTATCTTTAAGAAGTGAACATTCAATAAGACTACCACTACCAGAAAGGCTATCGAACAGACCACATTTAGATCTATTACGGAGTATCACAGCCACAGGTTTGGGACAATCCAGCCATTCCCTTAGAGGAATTGATACTGGAAATACAAAGAGATTAGCACCTCCACATGAATTATCCAGCTCTTGTAGAAAATGGTCATAGCTGATAAGAGGTACTCTACCTGGGAGATCTTCCCAATCAGATTCTTCCCAGATATTAAACCCTTTCACTTTCATAACAATCTGTAATTTTGCAGGATTAAGTTGGAGAAAATCCACCAGATCGCTGAAATAACAAGCCTGTTCATAGTCATAACCTTCTCCCTGGCTTTCATACCAGTTTGAATTCATACAATCGTAGTTGGAGAATAGGGTCAGGCGCAGCAGCACATCAGCATTATTGAGAGCTGAGTCTACATCAACATCGACGTAGATACCAAAATTTTCTCTTACTTCTTCTATAAGCCTTCCTTTAAGATCCTCGCGCATATTCTCAGTAGTATCCTCCTCATCCTTGTCCGATAAAGAAATACTTACAAGATCTACGAGTATATCGCTACTTTTGGTATCTTTTAAGGCTAATACAATTTCATCAAAGAACTTATCGACCACCTCTTCGATAAACTCAATCCTTAAGTCATGTGCATAAAGATAATTACCATCAGCATATTCAAACATGAGTTCAGAAACTGCGTCCCATCCCCCTGCAACAAAACTCTGTATGGTTTCTTTGGAGAAAGTTCCATCATAAACCAATGTGGGGCCAGGAGCTTCTTCTATGAATTGTTCTATTTTTGATTTAAGGCTATCCGCAATAAGATTACTCATCGCAACCGTCACTTTCAGTGGTGAGTCGAAACTCTTTTGTTCTGAACCATGATACAGCCAGCATATTTCCACTGACTGGTGTTCTGTCCATGCCAATTAACCTCATCCTTGCGAGGTATTTCTAAATCTCCTACAGCGAATTCAAAAATGTATTGAGTCCCGGCAAGTCTACCTTCACTAAGTTCTATCTTGGGTTTCTTTGCCTCTGAAGCATAAAATGCCATAACAGCAAGTTCCCAGGCAAGTGTTTCCAGGAATTCATCTATACCGGGACGATCTTCTACTGGAATAAGATCCATCATCTTTTCCACTGAAGGTATTTGCGCGGGATGGATGAATACGAAGTCCATTTGCTCTTTATCAAAGAGTCTCATTAAGAAGTTTTGAAAGAGCCAGTCTCGGGTCCATACCATTCTTCACATTCTCAAGCGCAATATCTCGCATTTCTTGGCGATCCATTTCTTGTCCTTTCTATAAATCATTAAGTACTTTTAAAGCTATGATCTCTCCGTACTCAGGCCATTGTTTGATTTTGTGGAGACCCTGTTTTGTCAATTCTACTCCTGCCATAGTTCTAAAATATCGGGTTACTCCTTTAATTAATCCTCTTCTTCTTAAAGCGAATAATGTATCAGTGAATATTTTAATAGGTATTTTGCGACCATCGGAAAGTTCTCTATGTTCTATAGGAAGCTCTCCTAATCCTACAACCTTGGAATAACGCTTGAAAGCGCGAGTGTCTCTCAAGTATTTCCCTTCTAACAAGACCAACATCATTCCCATTTTCATTGCCGGAGACAATTTAAGCTTCTTTTTCTTGCGGCCCATACATCACCCTCCCGTCTATAACATCTCCGGTTTCCATGCCCGAACAGTATGTTCCCCCATGCCAAAGCTGTCCATCGTGCCTATGATTTCACCATCTAGGTAGAAAATGGCAGAAAACCCAGCGGCATTAGACATTATGTTTTTGTAGCCTGCGTTATATCCTAAGTGTAGAAGGCTCTGAAGGAGAATATCGCATTCGATCATTTCTCCAGGATTCATCTCTTTAAGTTCATCTAAAGAGCGTAGCTTGAAACCACCCTTTTCTATCTCTTCAAGAGACATTTTGCCTGTATATAGATCTTCAGGGGTTCTGGCCAACTTTACTATCTGTTGATACCGATTCTCGTTGTAAGAGATTTCGGATTCAATCAGATCAAGAAGACCATAAGCAGTTATGTTCTCAACATAACAACAAGGTTCAACACCATCTGGCACCGCGAAGCTTCCAGGACCAGCAGCCTTTAGAAGATCATATTGGTCTTTAAAAGATTTCGTATCGTTACTGAGGAAGCATCCGCATCCGTCTTCGAATGCCATTTCTTTGATTCTTTCTTCAAATGTCATTTTCTTCCCCTCCTCTCAAAGAAAAGCGGGTGCTCTTTACGGACATATCTTCTGGCAGCTTGGTTAGCGTTCCGTAGCGCACCCTGAAATGCTCCTATTCCAGGATGCCGGTCTCCATAACCTCTTTTAACGATCTTTCCAACTACATCATAAAGGTACCACAAAGATCTAGGATTATCAATTTCCACAACCACTATCATGTATACCAAGAGATACGGCTTAATCGTCTGGAGTATGTGCCTCATTCTTTTTTGTCCTTATTGTCTTTTTCCTTTTCCACGGTTTCTTTCAGCGCTATTGTTTCCTCGCAACCCCGAATGGTTTTATTGATACCAGAAGCATGCTCTCTGTGTATTGCGACCTCAGCATTCAGAATCCTTATTCTATCCAGTTTCTCACGAACAGCAGCATCTTCTGCATCTGCTAAATTCTTCATCTGTATAAGTATATCTTTAGCTTCCATTGTTATATCCTTTCTTGTTTATATAGTTGCCCGCCAGGTTCAACACCTTCACCTTCAGGTGAATAGCTTGAACTTGACATCATATAAATTCCTCATTATCATTTTAGCGACCATGGGGATGCATGGTTTTGGTTTCGGACCATAGAAGCCCCATCCTTTAGGATGAGGGAACATTCACGGTCAATCATTCCCTGCTTAGCAAGTTGAAGAACTATGTCTACTGCCTTTGGTAATTCCATTACGATCCCCTCAATCTAGCATCAAGCCTTGCAGCTAGAGCTTCTACCCCTTCATCTGATACAAAATCAAACATTTCCTTTTCATCCATAAGAGCTTTCTTAAGCTTTTTGAACGTGTCACATGTACAGTCTCCCAATTCAGACTCGAAGCTCAAAATATCATCTTTGACATCTTTTAGAAGATCGCCAGAATCCATAAAGTTTCCCCAACAAGAGTCTATGTCAGCTACGATGTTTGCTCCGCAATGCTTACAGATACCATGTTCTGTTATCACAAAACCATATATCTGACCGGTTAGGAATCTGTCATACATCTTTACCTCAGCCTCGAGATAACTCTTAATTTTCTCAATGCGCTTCTTGGTAATGACTTTCCATCCGTACTCTTTCCGTACCTGTTTCTTGGTTACATAGATCCAGCCAACTTGACCTGAGTCCCAGACTCCAAAGTCTGTCCAATGAGGCCGACTTCCGACATACATGTGTAGCCCAGAATGATCTAGGAGTGCCAATGGGAGCATGATGTAATGATCTCCGATTGCCTTCGTAATCAATGCGTTGATCCTCTCATAAGGGAGTGGATCTGGAGTCGGAAGAATTGGATCGGAATCATACCATTTGTCATTTTCCCAGAATTCGATACGTCCCGCTACAGTATCATCTACCGCTTCGGCAAGCTCTTGAAAGAAATCTTTTGAGGAGTCTCTCCTCTGTTCATCACCTAGATTGTACCGGTTATGCCAGCATACCATGTGCCCTAAATTATCCCAATCACGAGAATTCCCTGGGTCATCATCTCGGAAAATCTCTATCTCGAAATTTCCCACCATCTCGGTTTCTACAGCATTATCCATCATCTTCCTCGACTTCCACATCTATAATCCTGCATTCGCCATCGCAGTCTTCACACACATCACCTTTATCCGAAACCATGGCTACTTCAAGACATTGTTTCTCAAAGTTCCAAACGGCGAAAGCGTCAAACTTAACATCCTCGGAACCACATCTGGCACAAACTTTCTTTACCTTTGTTCCTGTGAATTCTTTTTCTTCTGTGATTCCTACCGTAGAAAAACCACTTTCTATTAGCCATCCAAGCTCCCGAGATAGGTGGTCCTCGACAGAAACGAACTCATAACCATCGTTTTCTGCAGCTTTTTTGAGAGCTTTTTTGTTCTCATATTCAAGAGTTACTATTATTTTAGGCATTATCTTTCCTCACTTCTTTATAAATCCTCAATAACCTTAATCACAAATCATCACACACCCGAAGAGCTTCTACCAACTGATTCCAATCAGCAATGGTCTTTTCACGCTCCTCGCAAGGTCCAGCATGAATATCGCAGGTATCACACCAGATTACCCATCCAGTTCCCTTCTGGGGCTTCCCAGGGGTGTCGTGAGGACTTACGCCTGGTAGTACGACCGTTGTTTCCTCAGGAAAGTATTCCACCATTGGCTTCCCGCAATTGCATTTCTGCACTGCAAAGCGGTAAAGTACTCCCTCATCGTCTGATTTGTATTGGAATACTACGATTTGTTTTCTGTCCAATGATTTGCCTGCGGGGAGAGAACTCCAACACCCTTTCCCTTGGCCTATGGGTTTTTTGTCACTTTCTTTAAACATCACAAATCCTCCACTATCATAGCCACTGTCTGACAAGGATATGGCAGTTCAATATCCGCTTCTGTAACTATGCCGTATTCGATACTATCTTTTCTCTTTGAGGGTGGGACGTCACAAGGACAATACCAGCTATGTGATATGTATCGTGGTCTGGATATTATATTAATAGGAAGCTTGCATCCTGGACACAGTTCGATTCTCGGTTCATCCAGTACAATCAATTGAGAAGGGTATCTATGACGGATAGCGTCTGGTTCTCCTTCTAATGCATCAATATGAATCCGCAGTTTGTCTTTTTTCCAACTCGGTCCCATAACAGTGCCGGATTCTGTGGAAAGATCATATCTACCACATTCTTCTGTATCTTCAATGTTATAGTATAAACCTACCGTGGCTTTGATTCTTGTTCCAGGAGGAATTACGTTAAGAAAATCATCACAAACAATTCGCATAACAGTTGCCTTAACAGGTGATTTTCTCAAGGCTTTAAGAGTAGCCTGATATTGTTTGCACTTTTTGTATTCAGGACAGTGACGGCAGGGATGAACGTACATTTTAACCTCCTATTCTTGTATTTATTTGCCTCCCAATTTTTTGAGAGTATAAGCTAGATCAGGCCACTCTCCTTGGAACCATGGCTGTCTACGAAGCCATTGAAAGTAGCCCTTGTCCTGTTCCAGTACATCCACTATCGGTTCAGTGCGATGCTTCCCAAAGGGCATGAGCTTAAGAAAGAGGGGAGAGATGCTCTTGCTGTAAAGATCCTGCCAGCTATCTATTTCCATCACTCTTGTGGCATGCAATGCCAATTGCAGTGTTAGAAAAGCGTCGAATGCTGCGCTGTGTTGGGAGCCAGTATCCAGCGTTGGTAAATTGAAGCGATAGCGCAATGCCGCAAGATTGTATTCCGTAAGATCATCCCAGGCATGTTTGGCTGCCCGTAATGTATCAATCTGCTTTTGGGGATCGTATGGACCTCCCAATATTTCTCGTTCTATTACTTCCATATCGAACTTGAGATTGTGCCCAAGGATGTAATCAGCATGATCAAGATGCATTGCTATAACATTGGCCTCTTTGCTTATATCATCACATCCTGCCACATCATCCTCTGTAATATGGTGAACTCCCATAGCTCCGAAAGAGATCGGCCCTCGGGGCTTGAATCTCATATCCCATATAGTAGGACCAGTGATAACCGTAAAAGCATCACCCTCGTATTCCATTATGATCATACCAAGTTCCACAATACTTTTAGTGCCCTCTTCCAACCCCGTTGTTTCTGTATCAAGTGCTATTATTTTCACGATTTCTCCTTATGTTTCACGAACACATTCTCCTATGTCAGAGAGCAATACACCTCTGGCGTGATCAAATTCCTGTTGGATACACCGGGCGGTTAATCCGGTAAAAGTTCTTGTTCGAGTTTGGCCATTAAACATCTCTGATTCTACAATAATCTTCGGATATCTTTTGACCTTGAAAGTTTTGCCAGGAATACTAAGACAGCTTTCTTCGCTATCTATCTTCTCTCCTTGCCCAGTGACGATAGTATTTATGAAATAGTTAAACTTCTTCGCACCACTCAATTTGTTCTGATTGATGATAAAGAAATCAACTGCCTCTCCTACCTGGTGAGCAGTTATCCCAAGAGCCTCGTGCTGTCGCATGATCCTACTCATATCCCTTCGAAGATCTCGGATGAAGAACTCGTCTTTATCAATATGAATAGTTCTCCCAATAGTCTTCAGAATTTTGTTTGGTACTGTCACCAATTTTCTCATGCTCTTCCTTTCTTAAGTTTTCTTCTTTTCCACAAGCTCTTATGTGATCCACTGGTATTATCATAAAGCCATCTGAACCATCGACAGGCACCGCAATAACTTGCTCATGGGTTATCTTTTCTATTCGAAGAAGAAGACATTCATTAATCGTAACATTTACATCTGGATGGGCCAAAATCACAGATCCTATTCTTAGTTCCAAAATACTCCTCCCCTTGACATTTTGTGCCTAACACCCTTTCGCAAAATCAACCGCAGCTTGTTCTGCCGCAGATTCCGACGGAGCTATATCAGCTCTAAGAACTTCTCCATTTCTTCGAACCACCCAGGCCCAATCGAGACTCACTTTTGATATCTCAATCCTTAAATCATGTGAATACTTGTACACAACTCTATATTCCAGTATAGGCATTTCTAGCATATCTGCTCCTTCTTGTTTAAGATGCTCACCCTACATAGGGGGGCACCCTGCGCACCAAGTACGCTGATGCAGGGCAAGCACCAATCTATATCTTCTCCCAATAATATCCTATAGCATCTTTCCCAACGATGTACTTTCCAGAGAATTCTTCAAGCTCTGCTAACCTAAGGCGGGTTACATCCCCTACTTTCCAGAAATAAGCATTGCCATTTGAGATAACAAATGCTATACCCCAATGCGCTCGTAATAACCGGAATACTTCTTCAGGAACTTCCTGTACAGAACTGCTTTCAATTTTCAGAAGGCTGCATTCTTCTATGGGCTTAAGTTGTTGTAAATAATTTCGCATCAAAACAATCCTTTTCTATGGCTATTGCTCAAAACCTGTCACTTTAGTAGAATTTGTACATGAGCAAACGAAACAGAGCTGAAACTATCCTGCTGTGCAAAGTAGTAAACTTTCTATATACCAAGACTGATCTGTTTTGGTATTTTACAGGTCCTGACGCATGTCTGGCCGTGCTTGCCAAATCTGCTCATCCGTACATGTTAACCGTTGCCAAGAAGAAAGCCGTAATAATGGGAAACAAGGCAGGGATACCAGATATTTGTATATGCGATTCCCCTCCGGCTATTAAAGACTGTAAAGGGGCTTATGTAGAACTTAAGGTAAAGGGAAATTACCTTTCCAAAGATCAGAAAGCCTGTGCAGAAGAGTTGCGGAATAGGAATTATCACGTCGGAGTGGTGAGAGATACTCTTGATAATTTCAAACAACACTTGGTTAATCTGGGATATGTCTTCAAAGGAAGCGAGTATTTCACTGCTTCGGAATAGGTTTTTTCTCTGCAGGTTTTTTAGATTTCCCCTTAGCTGGTTTCTTTTTAGCAGGTTTTTTCACGTTTGTTTTTTTGTCTTTACCTAGACTTATTTTAACAGGTACCAACTCAATTCCAATCAGCTCTCCGCCTATTCTGGCGCATATAGTATCATCAACAACCAATACCTCTTCAGCGGGACTACTTCCAGATGCCAGCGCATCTCTGATATACTTGATCAGTTCTTGTTTATCAATCATCAAATCTCCTCATTTTTGTTAAGGTATTCTATTTTTGAGGTGCTGCAATTTCTTATGATCTCCCCCATCAGCTCTGGCAAGTATAACACCTAACAACATATCACCACAATAGAGGTTCATCAACCTTTTAACAGCTTTATCACTCCACTTGGATTCATATGAAAGGATTTGCATGTGATATCGTATCAAACGCTCTATCTGACCGATTGTCCTCTTGTTTAATACTCTAACAAAGCGACGCGAGTTACTCTTCCATATTTCCGCCCCCACTTCAGCGTGATTTGGAAAAGTGCTACCCCTTAAAACCTTAAACACAACAGGTTTACCTATGTCATGAAACAGCGCAGCCCACCTTAGCACAGCGTGATTAGGAACTCGTGTACATGTAGTTCTGGTGTGGTTCCATAAATTTTTAGTATCCGGCATTTCTATTGTAAGTGATTGAAGAACAGGAATTACTTCAAAGAAGTGTCCTCTTTCTTTTTCCAGCAATAGTTCCACTTGATCGTCCAACATAATTTCGTTGAGTCTCTTCATACGGAGCACCTTTCTGACTTACTTCTTCGGTTGATAATGAGCTACGTTGTCCCTGCTACTCGTCATCGAAGTAGCTTGCGGACCATGAGGAGTTTTTTGTGACGTTGTTTCCCGGGCTTTTTGAGCATTTTCAAGAGTAGCTGGTAAATCTGGAGCAGGTGCTTCAGTTAATCCAGATCTGGTTTTGGGCTGTTCGATTTTAGGAACTTTAACGTCTCTTGGAGAATACTGAAACCCTCCGATGAACGATTGTTTTACAGCATCTAAAAGTGGTGTTTTCATACTGCCTCCTTTCATCCTCTATTATACCAGAAGTACCGATGCTGCAAAATGCAGAGCCTCCCCAGTCTCTGCAGAAATACAGCACCGGCACCTGGCCCCTCCAGAATTACTCTGCGTTTTTAGCCTCCCAGTTCTCTTGAGATTTCTTTGTAACCTTAGGAGCAAATGTCCTGCTAGGAGTTAAGTCCAGATATTTTCTGTAAATTTCAGGTTCATCTGCCATAAGGCCATTTTTGTTGAAATTTCGTTTAAGTGTCTTCTTGTGGGATATTTTGAATTCCCGGCAGAATGCTTCTTCCGGATCTTTATGTTTGGTTTCTAAAAGAGACTTGATCCGGTCGTTTATATCGTCTTTCTCTCCCTTCATCCCCTTAACTTTCTCATCAATTTTTACCCTTTCCAGAAGAAGTTTGTAAATATCAGCATCGTCAGATACATTTATTATAGGACAAACATGTTTTTCGTAATACCCTATTCCAAGACACGTTCTTCTGAAAGGACAATCTCCACAACGCTCTTTTGTCAAAGGTAATTTGTCTGGAGGAGTACTACTTGTCCTAATATCGTCCCAGAAATGAGTTCCAACCGTAACCATAAGATCAATCATTTCATTGTCTCTTACGATTGGTTCTGGTTGATAATCCAGATAATCTCCAAAATATCCTACGACAAGCCAGCACATATCAGAGCCTTGCATGCCAACATGGTGCTGGCATTGAATTTGATGTCCTACAGACAATCCGTTATCCATGTAGATCAAAAATGGTCCTATACCCATAGTTTTAGCCTCTACAGGAAATACGCCGGATTCGTCAGGAAAAATAGCTCGCTGATCAGGCTGGCCTACCCAGAATTCTGGTCTCAATACTCCTGGGGCTACATATTTAGCTCTTTTTGCTTTCCCAGTAGCCCATCTACATCCAGTATCAATCTTGAACATTTCCAAGACTTTGTCTTCTAGGAATATCCCTCTTGCTGCAGCCGCAGAAACACTTTCCGGGAAATCATGTGGCACAGCATTTTTCTCGTAGTAAAGTTGGCGAAGGCACCACCACTTATATTCTCCTGGATTATGCGGGGACAGGATATGAGCCCAGTCCGAGCTACCTATACACTTGCGTCGTCGCGCATGCCACTCTTTACTCTTTATCAACCCTGGTAGTCCTTCTGGTATCATTTTTCACCCTCTTCCGCTGCTTTCTTTAGATCTGATTTGGCTTTATCTGGATTCAGAACACTCAGAGACAAGTCTATAATGGCCAAAAGATCTTCTATTTCCATCTCCTGCATATTCCAGGTATCAAGCTTAATACCCTTCCTTTTAGCTTCCTTCTTCACCTTTACCATTGTGGCTTTGTTGACAAAGTGCAAGGCCTTGTTGTAGAAGACTTCAGCTAATCCCTCTTTGGTCAATTTATCCGTAGCCTGACGGATCAGCTCAGCATCTTCATACGAAGCATCACCATCTACAGTAATGTTGAAAAAGTGCATGTAAAAATCTCTGATAGCATAAGACGATGCTACAGTAACCCCTTTATCATTATGCCTTGATTCTCCAAGCCAGGCATAGGTTTCATTATATCCAGTTACAGTGTCTACCACCCTAAAAGTTTCCTCCAAGATGATCAGACCACCAATATGTTCACCACCGTATCTATCTTTGGTAATCTTGCAATCAATATGATGAGTTATCAATCCTATTGAAGTAACACTCAAATCGGTCAAGAGTGTTAACTTACCTTTAATGATACGCACCACATTGTTCTTTGTAGGATACCGGATGATATTGTTGTCGATTTCCATCTCACCGTCCATGGCAATATCACCGATGGTATTTTGAATTATCTTTATCTGTTCATAGAACCGGATTTTCTTCTCATCTTCTGACATCTTCTTTTCTTCTGACATTTCTTCTCCTTCAAAGTTGATCTCCCCGAGCAGTAAAACCCGGGGAGATTTTCAGTTACTCCTTGCCTCCATGATTATTAGACTCAGGCTGAAGTAGCCTAACTACTCCTAAAGCTATAGAGCCAACGACCATGCAGACCTCTCCAAACACCTTCAGTATCTTCCAAGATCCTTCCGACACCGCAATTCTCCTTTCTGTGAAGGCTCGGGCTCACCGGAGGCCCGATGGTTATGGCGGAATTGCCATTGCCGGTGTAGAAACTGAAAGTATAAATGAGGAAGTAACTTACAAATTGTACCTCATGGTATCACGAATAGTTCTTCCGCCCACATAGTAATTAATTTCGGCAACCCCTATATCGAGATCGCCTATTAAGGCATAGAATAAGGCCTTGGATGCATCGAATTCACGTCCTTGGATGTAAGGACCGCGGTCGTTGACAATGGCTTGTACAAATCTACCCTCATAGTAGAGGGTTACCTCAGTACCAATTGGTAGTTCTTTATGGGCTACCGATATTTCGTTCATTTCGTATATCTCGCCACACGCAGTAAGACGTCCCTGAAACGGTTGTCCATACCAAGACATTGTAGCTTGTTCCATAGGTATACTCCATGGTATGCACATAAAGCATATAAATGCTAATGTACTCATTACATCCTCCTTAAAAAAGGGGTCAACTGTATTTTTAGAAAAAACATTCCATATCTTATATATAACCTAAAAAGTGATGTTTTAGTCAAGCGTCATATCTTTGACATTATACAATTCCTTCGTTAGAGTATATGTATGAGAAAAACTTTCAAATATCGAGTCTATCCGAATCGGGTGCAAGAACATGCGCTTGAAGCGTCTCTTGACGCCTGTCGCTGGCTCTATAACCATTTTCTCGAACAGCGCAAAACAGTTTGGGAAACCGATAAGATAAGTCTTTCTCGATACTACCAAAGCAATACTATTAAACAACTTAAGCAAAAGCATCCATTTCTGGGAAACGTCTATAGCCAGTCCCTTCAGAACGTTTCCACCCGTGTCGATCTGGCCTTTAGAGCCTTCTTCCAGCGGATCAAGCGGGGCGATAAACCGGGCTATCCACGCTTTCGTGGTAAGTTCCGTTACGATTCGTTCTGCTACCCGCAACTGGGTTTCTCCCTTCGAGATAACTACATCAAGCTCTCCAAGATAGGCTGCGTCAGAATCCGCAAACACCGGCCCGTCGAGGGAACTATCAAAACCTGCACTGTCCGCCGCTCCGCAACCGGGAAATGGTTTGTGAGCCTTGTTTGTGACATTGAACATGTGCCTGTCCTGCAACCCGTTAAGCCTATTACGAGCATCGACATGGGCGTGACAAACTTTGCCACGTTTCCTGATGGAAAGACCATCCCAAACCCGCGGTTTTTCCGCAAAGAAGAAAAGGCTCTTGCAAAAGCGCAACGTAAACTCTCCAAACAAGTTAAGGGCTCTCCAGAACGCCGAAAAGCCCGCAAAGTTGTTGCCCGAGTCCACGAGCGGATTTCCAACAAGCGGCATAACTTCGCCCATCAGGAGTCCAGAAAGCTCGTTAACTCGTTTAACACCATTATCATAGAAAACCTTCGTATCAACGACATGCGGAAGTTCCGCAGTCTGAACAAAAGTATCCGAGACGCCGCCTGGCGCATGTTTCTTAACGCCCTTGAATACAAAGCGGAAGATGCTGGTAAACAAGTAGTTAAGGTCAATCCTGCCTACACTTCTCAGACATGCAGCCGTTGCGGCCACAGGCAGAAATTGAAGCTGTCTGAGCGTGTGTATCATTGTGCCTCTTGCGGACTTAGCTTGGACCGTGATCACAATGCTGCCGTCAACATTCTGACTCTGGGGACGCAGAGTTTTGGGGTTAAACCCATAGAAGCCACCCGCTTAGGTGGGTAAGGTTGTTCACATAACCCAGAAAGAGCTAGTTTACTCAGTCGAAAAAAGAAAGATCGATGGTACGAACCAATTTCTCCGGTTCGCTTCTGAAAAGAATGGCAGGATAAAGCGGGCCCCAGTTGGGCACCCAATATTTACGGTGTTTATCAAGTATTATTTCTTCTTTAACATTTCCACGTTTTCTACATGAATTGCACTGTTGGAAATGTCTATGAAATTCAGTGATAAGTTTTTCTTCCTTGCATTTTTTGCAAACTCTAGTGGGTATATCCTTCTCGTAAAAATTATACCATGAAGATATTGCTCTTTTCATCGGATTGATAAGATCCAGTAGAGCAACCCCCGCACCCATACCCCTCACCTCTTTGATATTGTATGGATACTTGGCTAAATATTCCGGGTATTTCGATCTAACGTCTTCTTCCAACACAAAGGACAAACCATTAATACGCACAAAAGGAACAGGTTGTTTTCCCGCCTCTTCAGCAGCTCTGGTCATTATAGGGCCACAGCTTTTCCTTTTTCTGAGCTGGTGAAAATTCTTAATATAATATCCATGGAGCCTGCCCCTTTTCTCTACTATAGGCTCCATACGTTGCATTATACGTTTTACAAATTGATATGCTTCTTTTCTCCCGCGTGCAGTCTCTTCTCCCGCGGCTATTCGATAACGCATAACATAATACATAAGCATAAGCATCGGGCCATATTGCATTTCCATAAAACCATTTACATCTGGGTACCTAAGGTGTTCCGGAAAGCTTATTGGATAGAATGACACATATCTTCTTAATTTCAATAGACGAGAAACTTTATTCATTGAAATGAATTCAAAGCATAAGGCCAGTTTTTTCATCAGCTTAAAATATTCATCTATGAATTCATGTGTCAGTGGATTCATTGTGCTGAAATCAGGAGAATTGAGAAAACTAAATGAGTCTGTAACTATTCTACCTTCAGTGATACACAGGACATCAACAAGCTCCATTTCAACACGTTTGTTACCAACATTATCAGTAGAACTCATGTAACGAGGGTATGAATCTTTAAGAGAGAAAAGATGACGTGTTTTACGCTTAGACATAGCTGTTAAAAAGGGGGGAGAGAAATCCCACCCTTTAAAATATCTATATTACCGGTGGCGGCGGCGTTTGTGCCATAGCCGCTATTTCTTCGGGCGGAATACCATCCAGTGCTCCGGATGTTTCGAGAGCAGCGGCAGTAGCATCAAGTTTATCTGCAGGGGAAAAGCTTTCGCTACCGAGAGCTTCAGCAACAGCATCCTGAGTTAGATCAAGCGCTCTGAGAGCAACCTCTTTCATTCCCTTTGCGGCTTCAGCTCCTTCAGTACCAATAGCACCCATATCTCCTGCAGGAGGCAGCATAGAAGGATCCATCATAGGGGGTGCGGGGGGCGCAGCACCCATAGGCATACCCATCATACCAGGATCCTGAGCTTCTTTTTTGATCCCGTCGCCCATTGCTATTTTTTCAAAATCACTTGAACGAAGACTTTCAGTAATTTCCTTTAGTTCGTCGTATCTATCCTTCATTTTTGCTCCTTCTTATGCACGTCTCATAGACGCTGGTAATGTCATGGCCCCTTGCGGAGCATATAAAGCTGAAACCATTGGACTAAGCTGTCCTACTGCAGTTCCATAACCACGTTTGTAAGCCTCGTTGGACTTCATCCCACCGTAAATACCGCCACCGAGTAAAGTACCACCGGCAATAGCTCCACCCAGTCCTAATTTGGCAGAAGTAGGATGAGCAGCCATCCAATTAAGCAACCCACTCTTACCAGCAGCTCCCGTAGCTGCTTTACCAACAGAGCCAGCAACCCTGGGAAAAGCTCTCGTGGTGGCACTGACCCCTGCTCTTTGAAGCCAATTCCCCAATCTACCGGCCATACCGCCCCTAGCACCCAATCTTCCACCCCAATTAAGTAACTTAGGTGCTATAGCAGACCAGAGCCCTGCTGCTTCTTTCAGGAAAGATTCAAACTCCTCCAGAGCAGCGGTTTTCTCCTCATCTGTGCCAAGAGAATCGATAGATGTAATGTAATTGGTCACAGCAGCCATTTTAACACTATCCTCTATCCCATCACACTTCAGAATAAAGGCTACGTTAGCCAATTTTTCCATAATAACTCCTTGCATTAGTATGTACTCGTTCACCCTAGAGTATACTCTCCCGACACAAACGTCAAAATCTTCAGAGCTTTTCCCGGGTAACAGAATCAACTACTCTGGTCTGCCTGCGGGCGGTCTGAATCTGAGTCTTAATCCTATATGGAGCAAGCTGTGCTAAGATCTTGAACACCCTATTATATTTTTTGTCCTGAACAGCCTCTTTCAAGGACTTGTAGAATCCTTCCCGTGTCCCATCGTTTTCAATATAATAATGATCAAAAGAAAATAACAGTAAATTCTTAGATGAATCATGGAATGGCGGGAGGTATTCGTTTTGAGTATTGTG
>CBDVBK010000050.1:0-25237 GCA_965372215.1 uncultured bacterium
GTGACCTTACAGTCTTCAGAATTCATGCAATTCCCCTTAAATCTATACTAAGATATATTAACTATGTAAGATATAGAAGTATGTCAACCTGAATATTCAGAGGAAAATTGTCGTCCCTGTAGAAGCTTCATAAGAAGATTCTTCATAGTATAATTATTCTTAAAACGGTGGACACAGCAAGCTTCTCTTATTAGAGTTCACATGCTGTTATTACTAAGAAGAGCATTATCCGGGAGAACATTTTTTTGAGAGTAATCGGGGTTGGAATAGATATTGTCGATCTTGATGCTTTCAGGTCTCGGCTTGATGATGGCATGATTGAGGAACTGTTTATGCCGGATGAAGTTAAGTACTGTTCAGGCAGAGCCAGACCATGGGAAAGCTATGCCGCCAGATTCGCAGCAAAGGAAGCCACTTTCAAGGCGCTCAGCGCAGGGCTCTCTCATGGACTTCGCTGGAAGCATGTAGAAATCGTGAAGGATGAATCCGGGGCGGTTGCCGTGCGATTAACAGATAAAGCGCTTAAGCAAGCTCAAAAGAAGAAGATAAAGGAGATACACCTTTCTGTCAGTCATACGAAGCTGAATGCAATTGCTGTCGTGGTGATGGAAGGCTGATCAAAACCCTGAAAAATGGATATCAGAATGGTTGGAAGGAGCGGACTTTGAGCAATATTGGATCCTACGAAAAGGCAAGAAATGACTTCAGCTGGAACATTGCCAGAGATGTAATGAATTGGAAAGATGGTGAACTCCTTAATATAGGAGCCATATGTTCCGATCGGATCTGCGACAGGGGGGATGCTGATAAAACAGCTCTCATCTGGGAGGGATTTGGAGACAGAAAAGAAAAATATACCTTTAATGATCTCAGGGTATACTCAAACGGATTTGCGCAATTCCTGAAAGAACAGGGAATCGAACCGGGAGACAGAGTCTGTATCTTTATGGATAAAATTCCAAGTCTTTACTTCGCATTCCTTGGAATACTCAAACTGGGAGCTATTGCTCAACCTCTTTTTTCCGCGTTTGGTGATGAATCTCTGGAAGTCAGGCTGGCCAGCGCCAACACAAAAGCCATTCTGACAACCCGTAAGCATGTTAGAAAGGTCAGGAAGATAAAGGACAGACTTCCTGATCTGAAGAACGTCATAGTTGTTGAAGGCGACCCGGCCAAACTGAAGGACGGCGAAGTATTCTTTGACGTGGAGAGCGCCCCGAGAATTGAGAAATTCGACGTTTTTAAATCTGATCCCGAATCACCATCTCTTCTTCATTATACATCAGGCACAACAGGGCAGCCCAAGGGTGCACTTCATGTGCACAGTTCTGTCTGGGGGCAGTCTCTTACCACAAGCTGGGTTCTTGATCTCAAGGATGATGATATTTACTGGTGTACGGCAGACCCCGGCTGGGTAACAGGTACAAGTTACGGCATTATCGGCCCCTGGGCTCTTGGAATCACACAATGTGTTCTTGATTCCGGCTTCACATCTTCAAGATGGTATCAGTTCATTCAGGATAACAGGATTACTGTCTGGTATTCAGCACCGACTGCCATCAGATCTCTTATGAAAGATGGCGATGAAATTGTCGATAAATATGATCTCACTTCATTAAGGCACCTTGCCTCAGTAGGAGAACCACTCAACGCTGAAGCCGTCATCTGGAGCGGCAAAGTATTCAACGGATTGCAGTTCCATGATACATTCTGGCAGACTGAAACCGGCGCCATGATGATTACGAACTTCCCCGGCATGGAGATACGCCCCGGATCCATGGGAATGCCTTTCCCCGGGATATCAGCTACTGTACTTGATCTGGAATCTCACGAACCGGTTACGGAACCGGGCAAAGTCGGTCTGATCGCATTCCGTCCCGGATGGCCTTCCATGTTCCGAAGCTACTGGAAGCAGCCTGACATTTACAGGAGCAAGTTCGTTGGAGCCGCAGAAGACGCAATGCCTGATGAGCTTAGAATGAATCCCGATCTCTGGTATGTATCAGGTGACAGAGCGAGCATTGATAAAGATGGCTACTACTGGTTTGTGGGAAGAGATGACGATGTAATCAACACTGGGGGTCATCTGGTTGGACCTTTTGAGATAGAATCAGCTCTGGTGGAGCATGAGGCTATTGCTGAAGCAGCAGCGGTTGGCAAACCTGATGAAGTTAATATGGAGGTTGTAAAGGCTTTCGTTACGCTGAAGCCAGGGTACGAACCCTCCGATGATCTTGAACTTGATATCATGAATTTTATCAGAAAAAGGCTTTCTCCGCTTGCGATGCCGCAGGAGATCGAATACATGGACAAGCTTCCCAAAACTCGCTCAGGAAAGATAGTGAGAAGGTATCTTAGGGCAATTGAATGGGGTGAAGAGGTTGGTGACATGTCAACCCTTTCCGACGATTAATAATAGAACTGAAAGGATCTGAAATGGAAGAGATGAAAAAAACAGTACTTGAGTACATTGTTGATGAATATCTTGATGAAGATGATGAAGATGAAGTATCCTTCGATTCTCCTCTTATCTCCTCTGGTATAGTCGACAGTTTTTCCATGGTGTCTCTCAAGAGATTTGTTGAGAACAAGTACAGTATTAAACTTCCGGATGAAGAAGCGACTCCTGAAGCGTTTGATACGGTTAACTCTATATGCGATCTGGTAAATAAGCACCTTGGATAGTCTGGAGGAGGTGACAAATGGCGTTTTCAAACGATACTAGAAAACGGTTCACGAATGAGATTGAAAAAATCAAGGATGATGGCCTTTATAAGGAGAAACGTTTCATCTGTTCCGAACAGGATGCTGAAATCGAGGTTGAATACCCCGAAGGTGCTGCTCACAAGAAGGTCTTGAACTTCTGCGCGAACAATTATCTTGGGCTTTCCAGTCATCCAGATGTTATTCAGGCAGCCCACGAAGGGCTTGATACCCGAGGTTACGGGATGAGTTCGGTGAGATTTATCTGCGGTACTCAGGACATTCACAGAGAGCTGCAGAACAAGGTATCCGTATTCCTGGGTATGGAGGATACGCTCCTGTTTCCCTCATGCATGGATGCCAATTCCGGTGTCTTCGAAGCAATACTCGGTCAGGATGATGTTATCATCGCGGACAGGCTCATTCATGCGTCACTGGTGGATGGTATTCGTCTATGCTCAGCGGAGTACGATACATTCAAACATATGAACATGAAACACCTCAGGAAGAAGCTGGAACTCCACCAGAACAAGAGAACCAGGCTGGTAGTTACAGACGGTGTTTTCTCAATGGACGGCGATCTTGCGCCTCTTGATGAAATGGTCGCACTCTGCAACGAGTATGACGCGATGATTCTGGTTGATGATTCACACGCATCGGGATTCATAGGGAAAACAGGACGCGGAACTCATGAGCATTATGACGTTATGGACGGAATTGATATTATCACCACAACTTTCGGCAAGGGACTGGGAGGTGCCTCCGGAGGGTGTGTATCCGGTCGCAGCGAGCTGATTGAATTGTGCCGACAGAAGGCGCGTTCATACCTCTTCAGTAATTCTCTCGCACCCCCGATTGTTAGTGGATCGATCAAGGTCATTGATCTGATATCAGCTTCTACAGAGCGCAGGGATAAACTTGAATGGAACACGAACTATTTCAGGAAAGGCATGGAAGAAGCAGGTCTCAACATCAGGCCGGGAGATACTCCAATAGTTCCCGTAATGCTGTACAATGCCAAACTGGCTAACGATATGGCTCGGGATATGTATGCTGAAGGCATCTATGTGATCGGGTTCTGTTTCCCTGTTGTTCCTGCCGGCGCAGCGAGAATTCGTGTTCAGCTTTCTGCTGCTCATGAAAAAGAACATCTTGACAAATGCGTTGAAGCCTTCAAGAAGATAGGAGCCAAATACGGTATTCTGGGTATGGACAAGAAGGAAATAGTAGCGAAGTACGGCAATTAATCTTATTTGGAGGATGAATGAAAGACGCTCTTGCCAATCCTGCCCCGCTGGGACTCATGGGTTTCGGTATGACAACCGTCCTGCTCAACATTCACAATGCGGGATTTTTCGAGAACGACATCATGATTCTGGCCATGGGTATTTTCTACGGTGGTCTTGCGCAGATCATTGCCGGAATAATGGAGTTCAAAAAAGGTAATACATTCGGAACGACCGCTTTTACAAGTTTTGGTCTTTTCTGGCTGACGCTTGTCTTCATACTTCTGGGAGCGAAGTTCGAATGGTACGCATTCAGCGCTGTCTTTCTCGGGTGGTACCTGTTCATGTGGGGTCTCTTCACTTTTTGCATGTGGGTGGCTACATGGAGGAAGAACCGCGCTTTGCAGTTCATATTCCTGAGCCTGACCATACTGTTCCTGCTGCTTGCTTTCGGGCACTGGTTCGAGATGCCGGCCTGGTTTGCCCTTTTCACTGGCCTTGAAGGTATTATCTGCGGTTTATCCGCTATCTATCTTGCAGCAGCTGAAGTCATAAATGAATCAAAAGGAAGAACGGTACTGCCGATCTGTCCTGTTGACTGAATTAAACAAATATGAAGCGGGGGATGTCACTGATATTCCCCCGCTTTCAGGCGAAGGTATTCAGTTAGATATTTTCGGGAGCGATGAATCTGACAACTCAAAGGTTAGAGGAAATCCTGCCCTGGGCTCTCTGCTGTTTAAGGAGCGAATATAAATGCATGGTCGATTGGAGAAGTTCAACCAATTGTTAACGCTTCTGAGTTTGAGTTAACGTGTTTTTGGATATTCAGGAACCGAAATAGTATATGCATCTGTCTGACTATACAGTGAATTTGAGCAGCCGGTATACAACAGTTACCGGGCCGTTTCCGTGGGAACCGAACAGATAACCAGGGTAATGCTGACAAAAAAGGAGTTCGCTTCCTATCAATTTTCCGGCGGTGTTCAGTGGACGGTAAGCATAATGACGGACCAGGGGCAGTACGATCTGATGGCTGATCGAAGCGAAATGAAAGCAAGAGGGTTCGCTAATGAATTCTCTTCGCTCATTTCCAGATACGTAGACGACCTTACCAGAAGGACATAATCCTGTAAAAGAGCGGTTGATAAAATATTAACACATGTTGTGAATCCTGGCGCGATATTCTTGACAGTTTCGGGATGAGAATATATTTTTTCATGATTGAGTAAATTTGGCATCTATGCTGAAAAAATCGTTATTGACATGGTCTTTCATATGTTATTAGATATTCGAATATTCGAATATTAGAATTGATTTATCTCTCGCTTGAATTTTCTCTGACAGAGTTGATCAGGCAACAAACAATTACTGGTTCTGGTGATTAGAAGTAACAGAATATGTATGCGTTTGTAAATTTCCAGTCAAGCAGGTACGGGGGAGAATGAAAGAGAAGGCAAGAGCAGAATTCGTTCCTTCAATAGTTGGTTTTCTCTGTAACTGGTGTACTTACGCAGCAGCAGATCTTGCCGGTTCTTCAAAACTCGAACTTCCGCCCTCGTTCACGGTGATAAGGGTGATGTGCTCCAGCAGAATCGACCATAACCTTCTCCTTTCAACTTATTTCAAGGGTGCTGATGGAATTCTTGTTGCGGGGTGCCATCCCGGTGACTGTCATTACGGTGAAGGTAACTATTACGCCAGGCGAAGGTTTGCTCTGCTGAAAAAGGTCATGGAGACCCTTGACCTCGACCCTGACAGGCTGCAGCTCTCCTGGGTATCTGCAGCAGAGGGGAAACGATATGCGGAAGTTGTGGGCGAATTCACGGAGAAGATAAAGGAACTCGGACCGAATCCCATTAAAAACAGTACTCGTTTTTGACAGAGAGTAGTTAACATGCCTCAAACCGGGAAAGTTCTTGTTATAGGTGCCGGAATCGCCGGAATGAAGGCGAGCCTGATGCTCGCCGGAGCTTCCAATAAGGTTTACCTTGTGGAAAAACTCCCCATCATCGGCGGAAAGGTCATCAAGAACGAGGAAAGTTTTCCCAATCTTGAGTGCTCCACCTGCATGGTCGCTCCGGTGCAGCAGGATGTACTTCAGAATCCGAACATTGAAACCCTCACATACAGTGTTGTGGAGAAGATAGAAGGCAAATCGGGGGATTTCAGCGTCGTTATCAGAAAAAGAGCCAGATATGTAAGTCTGACCGACTGCATCGGATGCGGTATGTGCTACGAACCCTGTCCTGTATCTTTGAAGAACGAATGGGAAGAGAATCTGATCGACAGGAAAGCTATATACGTTCCCTGTTCCGGATCGCTTCCGAATGTTCCTGTAATTGATTCCGAACACTGCCTGAAGCTTAATGGCAAGGAGGAGTGCAACCTCTGCGTGGAGTCCTGCGCATTCGAGGCTATCAATCTGGACGACAGCGATGAAGTTATGGAAATAAAGGTCGGAGCTGTCATACTGGCAACCGGATCATCGACTTTCGATCTTTCATCTCTTCCGAACCTTGGATACGGCACATTACCCGGAGTATACGCTCCGATGGAGTTCGAAAGACTGTTCGCTTCAAACGGCCCGACTCTCGGTGAGATAACCCTTCGCGGATCTGATAAGGTTCCGGAAAGCATAGCGGTGATTCATTGTGTCGGACGTAAAGAACAGAGATATTGCTCAGCTGTCTGCTGCATGTACTCATTCAAATTCGCGAGATTCCTGAAACATAAGATCCCGTCAGCCAATGTATTCAATATCTATTCGAATATCTGTGTACCTGGAAAGAGTTACCAGTGTTTCTATAAAAGTGTTGAAGGCGTAGATACAGAGATGCTCTACACTTCGTCTATCGAGGATGTAAAGGTTTCAGAAAACGGATCGGGGCTGAAGGTAGCCTATTCGGATGCTTCTGGATCCAGAACAGAATTGAACGTGGATATGGTGATACTTGCAGCCGCTCTTGTTCCCGACGATGATTCTGCTGAACTCGCGAAAATGGCCGGAGTTGATCTTGATTCACCGGGATTCATTACGACAGTGCTTGATGGAACCGGATCAATGGAAACCTCAAGAAAAGGGATATTCGTTGCCGGTACCGCAGAAGGCCCGAAGGATATTCAGAATTCTGTCATACAGGCGGAATCCGCAGCCGGACAGGTCATGGATATAGTAACATCTGAGGCTTCAAGTTAATGAAAGAATTTGAAATGCAGGAATCTGGGCAGGAAAGAAAATTGAGAGCAAAGGTCGGGGTTTACGTTTGTGAATGCGGGCCTAACATTGCGGGAAAAGTCGATCTTGATCAAATTCTTGCCGATCTTTCAGAACTCGATGATTATCAGGATGTTGAGCTGGTCGTCAAGAAGTACGGATTCCTCTGCTCCGGTCCGGGAAAGGAATTCCTCGAGGAGGAAATAAAAAGTAACGGCTTCACGCATCTGGTTGTAGGTGCCTGCTCACCGCGCGATCATGACTCAACCTTCATGGGTGTATGCAAGAAAACAGACCTTAATCCTTATTTGTACAGGATCATCAACATCCGGGAGCACTGCACCTGGGTTATTGACGACAAAGAAAAAGCTACCGAGAAGACATTCAGTTACATCCGCGGTGGTATCGCAAGGGTTCTCCGTCAATCCGAACTGTTCGAGAAACCGCTGGATATTAACCCGGACGTACTCGTTATCGGGGGCGGAATAGCCGGCATGGAAGCAGCTCTTTCGCTTTCAGGCGAGGATAGACGGGTATTCCTGGTGGAGAAAACAGATCACCTCGGGGGTGTATCCCTTGATCTGTCAGGATTGCTTCCCGGCCAGGGTGATGCAGTCAAAAAGAAGATAGAGTCTGTCATGGAAGACAAAAACATCAGACTATTTCTGAATACAAGGGTTGAGACTGTTATCGGTTTTCTCGGCAACTTCGAGATAGAGCTTGTATCAATCGAAAATGCGGAAACAACGAATATATTGGCAGGCGCGATCGTAGTGGCGACAGGCAGCAAACTTTTCGAACCGGGGAACAGTGATCACTTCAGCTATGAAGGTTCGGATGAAGTGTATACATCTCTTTCAATCGAGAAAATGTTTACAGGAGAAGACGGCGTTAAGCTGCGATCCGGCGAGCAGCCCTCTTCGGTTGCCCTGATTCACTGTGTTGGAAGGGAAGAGAAGAATTACTGTTCCGGAATATGCTGCAGTTACATGATGAAACTGGCTGGATATTTCAAAAAACAGTCCCCTGATATTCAGGTAACGGAGTTCTACAAGGATATCTGCATTCCGCAAAAAAACGATCAGGAACGATATACTGCTGCTGAAGAAGCCGGGGTCACATTCATTCGTATTAAAGATATCAGTATAAATGGCACCGATGTAAGTTTCGAAAAGATGAACGGTGAGAAGAGCGGGCAGTCCTTCGATATGGTTGTTCTTGCCCCGGCGATTGTGCCGTCAGCTGATACGGAAGAACTTGCGGATCTTCTGACTGTTCCTCTTGATGAGTCCGGGTTTTTCCGGGAAGCACACAATATGACAAATCCTGTGGGGACATCCACGGACGGTGTTTTTATAGTGGGAACGGCTCATGGCCCAAAGGGAGTTTCCGATTCGATGCAGTTTGCCAGAGCATCCGCCGGGCAGATACTTACAAGGCTGATTCCGGGCGAGAAGCTTATTCCGGAGGTTAAAGTAACCGAGATTCTGGAAGCCTACTGCACAGGCTGCGGTAACTGTCTTGATGTATGTGTTTACGGAGCGATCTACTCCGATGATTCAAGAGGGATATCGGTTGTAAATGAGGCTGTATGCAGAGGATGTGGAAACTGTTTCGGAAGTTGCCCGTCGGGAGCTCTAAGAACAAAGCATTTTACCAATACTCAGCTTTATCGTGAAGTTGATGAGGCGCTGAGATGACCCGGGAAAGGAAGAACCGATGACCAACGCTGAGCGAAAGGGAGCGGTTCTACCGGCTGAGAAGGAGCCCGGTGACGCTGTTCTGGACTTTATCAGACTGGCCATGGAAAAGAAATCAGCGGATGCAGTCATTCTTCCGATGAAAGTACCATCCGGTGATTCTTACGCATGGATACTGATGAATGATGTTTCTCTGCTTGATGACGCCGTTCCGATAGCTGCCACAATGCCTGTACAGGGAGCGAAAGCTCTGCGGAGCCTAACGCGGAAGGGTCCCGGGAATCTCAAAATCATTGCTGTAATGAGACCCTGCGAGATAAGAGCAGCTATGGAACTCTGCAAGCTCGGGCAGGTTCATTCTGATAATCTGATCCTGGCCACTTACGATTGCCCCGGAGCGGTGCAGCTTCAGAAATATGTGGATGATCCCGCTGGCAGCGAAGAACTTTTTACCGGTATGCTGCAGAAAGGCAAACCTGATAATTCCGCCAAACCTGTCTGCCACTATTGCGAGAACTTCTCCCTGTTCGATTCCGATATACACTTTGGCTATCTGGGTCTGTCTGAAAAGGAAATGATTGTTATTCCCGGCAGCGATAAGGGATCGGGACTTCTTGAAGAACTTGGACTGGATCTGACAAAGAACCTTTCGGCGTGGGAAAAAGGTATTGACGAACTTAAAGCGGACAGGATAAATGCAAGGAAAAACGCTTTTGAGGAAACAGAAAGCCAGCTGCATGGTTTTGATGGTCTGCTTTCAGTATTCGCCAATTGCATCGGATGCCATAACTGTCAGAGCGCGTGCCCTATATGCTACTGCAGACTGTGTTATTTTGATTCGGAAACTGCTGAGCAGGATCCGGACGCGCTTATAACCGCTGCCGCAAAGCGAGGTGGAATTTCTCTTCCGGTGGACAGGATCATGTTCCATACGGGAAGGATGGCGCATATGAGTCTATCCTGCGTTTCCTGCGGGCAGTGTTCCGATGCCTGCCCTGTTTCCATACCGGTGGCAGGTGTATTCAGTTACGTTGCAGACCAGACACAAAGGACTTTCGAGTACACCGCCGGACTGAATGACGGCGACCCTCTTCCTCTCAGACAATTCAGAAAATCTGAATTACCGGGAGTTCATGAACTTGTGAAAGATGCTGATGCGGAGGTTTCGTCTCATGAGTAGCATAGTCATTGACACAAGCGCATCCAGGAAAGTCAAAGAGCTTCTGAAATATCTTCTCGAGAATGGAAAGATCGATGCCGCTGTAACAATGAGGAAAATTCCTGAGAGCAACTCCTACGATCTTGCGCTGATTACAGACGCGTCGCATCTTGATGAGGCTGTCCCGATTATACCTGTCATGACAGTCAACGCCGGTCAGGTGCTTTCTTCCATATCGAATTCAGGAAAAAAAATGGCGGTTGTTCTGAAACCGTGCGAACTCAGAGCTTTTGTGGAACTGGTGAAAAGGGAACAGGGATCATTCGAGAATCTGCTGACGATTTCCTACACCTGCGGGGGTGTTTTCCCCCTTGATCTGGTAGAAAATGGTAAGATCGAAGAATTACTGCCAAAATACGACAAAACTGTATCGAAGGGCGAAGTGCCTGCCAATACAAGGGATACATGCAGAGCATGCGAACATTTCATTCCGATGAATGCGGATATAACTGTATCGGTAGCAGGTGAATGCGAATCCGGAAAAGGATGCGTGATGTACCTCAATACAGAAAAGGCCGAGGAATTTACCGAAGGATTTGCGGGGGAGAGAGGAGAACTGAAATTCGACTCGTCAGTGTTCCGGAAAACACTTGATGCCCGCCTGGCAGAAAAAGAAAAGCTTTTTGCATCCATAACGAAAGATGGCCCGGGTCTGGATCGATTGCTGGACACGTTCGGAAAATGTATCGGATGTCACGGCTGCAGCAGCGTATGTCCTATCTGTTACTGTCTGCTCTGCGATTTTGAATCGGCCAATTTCGATTACAATCTCCCTTATTTTGAAGAACACCTTTCGCGAAGGGGCGCGTTGCGTCTTCCGCCTGACACGATATTCTTCCATATGGGCAGATTGACACACATGAGTTTTTCCTGCGTCGGATGCGGAATGTGTTCCGATGTATGTCCCGTTGGCATCCCGGTCGCGGCGATATTCAAGAAAACTGGAGAAAAGACAGCGGCGATTTTCGATTACGTTCCCGGAAGAGATGTTGAAGAATCGATCCCTGTCATGGTTTACAAAGAGGAGGAATTATCAGATATCGGATAATTTTTCATGCTGATAGAGTTATCCGGCTGTTTTGGAGTTTGATATGAATAAAGAATTCACGCCAAGGATTACGAGCTTCCTGTGCAAGTGGTGTACGTATACAGGGGCGGATCTCGCAGGCACGGCCAGATTGCAGTACCCGACTTCGATAATTCCCATTCAGGTAATGTGTTCGAGCAGGGTCGATCCTGTCTTTCTTATCAAAGCCTTTTTAAGCGGTTCCGATGGCGTTCTTATAGGTGGCTGCCATCCGGGGGACTGTCATTATGAAACCGGCAATTACCATGCCAGAAGAAGATTCGCGATCGTAAAAAGTGTATTTGAATCCCTCGGATTGGAATCACAGCGGCTGAAACTTTCCTGGATATCCGCTTCGGAGGGGCCAAAATTCGCCAGGGTGGCGAATGAGTACACAGAGGAGATAATGAAACTCGGAGAGAATCCAACAAGGAAGAGCATATTTCTGTGACGAAATTACCAGCTAAAGGCAGGAAAAAGAACTCGGTTCTTGTTCTTGGCGCGGGGATTGCCGGAATACAGGCATCTCTGGACCTTGCAGAGATGGGCGCTGAGGTCCACCTGGTTGAAGATACACCCACCATAGGCGGCAGAATGCCTCAGCTGGACAAGACATTTCCAACCAACGATTGTTCGATGTGCATTCTTGCGCCCAAGATGAGCGAATGCGTAAGACACCCGCTTATCACTCTGCATATCATGTCAAATCTTAAAGAGATTTCCGGCACTCCGGGGAATTTCACCTGCAGGGTAATTGAACGTGCTAAATATGTTGATCCGGTTAAGTGTGTTGCCTGCGGTCTTTGCGAGGAAAAATGTCCGGTTAAGATAGAGGATGAATTCGACGTGGGGCTCCGGAAAACAAAAGCAATTTCGCGATATTTCCTTCAGAGCATTCCATCCGAATACACGATCAACAAGGACCATTGTCTTTACCTTACCAAGGGTGTGTGCAAACTCTGCTCCAAAGTCTGTCCTACCGGCGCTATTAATTATGAGGACACGGACAAAGAAATTGAACTCAGTGTAGGAGCAGTCATTCTCGCCACGGGCATCGATCCGTTCGATCCTATCGGATTCGGCCAATTCGGATATCATCGCTACAGCAATGTTGTCACATCTCTTGAATTCGAACGTATGCTGTCCGCATCCGGGCCTTTTGGAGGGCATGTTGAAAAGGCTTCCGATGGTAAACCTCCTAAGAGGCTGGCTTTCATTCAGTGCGTCGGTTCAAGGGACGAAGGCATTGACCGGAATTATTGCTCATCAGCCTGCTGCATGTTCGCCATAAAGCAGTCGATCATCGCGAAGGAGCACAGCAAAGAACTGGAAGCCACAATTTTCTATATGGATATCAGGGCCTTCGGCAAGGATTTCGACAAGTATTACGATAAAGCTGAGAACCAGTACGGCGTGCAGTTCAAGAGATCCAAGATAGCCGAAATCAAGGAACTGCCAGACAGAAGTCTTGATCTGAAGTACACATACGAGAACGGCGACATACAGCATGAGACCTTTGATATGGTCGTACTCTCCATAGGTCTGGAGCCCCGCCTTGAAAGCCGCGGACTGTCAGAAGATCTGGATATCAGGCTTAACAGGTTCGGTTTCTGCCGGACGGACACATTCCATCCACTTGAAACTACAAGGGAAGGCGTATTCGTGTGCGGAGCGATGAACAGTCCGAAGGATATCCCCGAATCAGTAATCTCAGCTTCAGGCGCTGTCGCGAATGCTGTGAAATACCTTGAACTTGAAAGATACGATCCTTCAATCAGCTCCGAAGAAGGCACAGAGGAGAAAGATGTTACAGGAGAACGTCCGAGAGTAGGAGTATTTGTGTGTCACTGCGGTATAAATATCGCCGGAGTTGTGGACGTGAAGAACGTTGCTGAATTCGCAAAAGGCTTGGAAAACGTTGAACATTCCGAGGATGTGATGTACGCATGCTCCACCGACTGTCTTGAAACGATAAAACAGCGCATCGAGGAGCACGACCTGAACAGGGTGGTCGTAGCTGCCTGTACGCCCAGAACCCATGAACCTCTTTTCCGTGATACAATAAGCGAGGCCGGGCTTAATCCTTATCTTTTCGAGATGGCTAATATTCGTGACCAGTGTTCATGGGCTCATATGAATGAGCCTGAAATGGCTACCGAGAAATCGAGAGATCTCGTTGAAATGGGTGTCAGCAAGGCAAGAGGGCTGGTGCCATTGCAAAGACTTCCTATCGATATCGATCCCGAGGCTCTGGTCATCGGAGGCGGGTTGTCAGGAATGACGGCGGCTCTCGCTATCGGAGATGCCGGACACGATGTCTATCTGATTGAGCGGGAAGATGTTCTCGGCGGCAACATGAGGGATATCTTCTTTAATTTCGACGATAGCGACCCGCAGGAGTTCCTTGCAGAAACGATTGAAAAAGTAGAAAACCATGACAGGATCAGAATCCTGCCTGGCAGTACAATAGAGGAGATAGCCGGATTTGTCGGCAATTTCCGAACAGTATTTAAGAATAACGCAGGCGAACGGGAAGAACTGACTCACGGAGCGGTTATTGTGGCAACCGGCGGCAATGAACATGAAACGGACGAATATCTCTACAGCGAATCATCAAGAGTAGTCACTCAGAAAGAATTCGAGAAGATGCTTCATGAAGAGAAATTCCCCCCCGGGAAACTGAAGGAAGTGGTAATGGTGCAGTGCGTCGGATCCAGGGAAGAAGGACGGATGTACTGTAGCCGAATCTGCTGTTCGAAGGCTGTAAAGAACGCGTTGGAACTCAGGAAAAGAAAATCCAGGGCGAATATATACTTCGCCTACCGTGACATCAGAACGTACGGATTTGCCGAGGAGTACTATTCAGAACTTCGTGACAGGGGAGCGCTGTTCTTCAGATACACTCTCAAAAACAAACCGGAAGTAGAAAAGATTCGCCCGGATGATCCTGACAGCAGGATCAGAGTAACGGTATTCGATCCGGTTCTCGAGAAAGATGTGGTAATAGATGCTGACCTGCTCGTGCTGGCAACGGCTATCGATGCCCCTGAGGAAAATCTTGAACTTGCGAAAATGCTCAAGATTCCGCTCAACTCAGATGGCCTGTTCCTTGAGGCGCATGTAAAACTGCGACCTGTCGATTTCGCGACAGAGGGAATCTTCGTATGCGGACTGGCCCATGGACCAAAGGATATGAGCGAATCACTCGCTCAGGCACAGGCAGCCGGAAGCAGAGCGCTCACCTTCCTGAAGAAAAAATCCATTCTGGCGGAAGGAACCATTTGCGAGGTCAGGACGGACAGATGTTCAGGATGCGGATACTGCGAGGAAGTATGCGCTTATACCGCTATAGAAATCGATCCGGAAGAGGGTGTTGCTGTAGTTAACGATGTTCTCTGCAAGGGGTGCGGAGCCTGCGTTGCTTCCTGCAGATGCGGAGCCCTTGACCTTCGCGGGTTTACCAACGGACAGCTCTTCTCCGTATTCGATTCGCTTGAGATAGAAGCTTCGGAGGGAATACAATGAGTGAATGGCAGCCTAAAATTCTGGCCATCCTATGCAACTGGTGCTCGTACGCTGGCGCTGATCTGGCCGGCGTATCGAGAATGCAGTACCCTCCGAATATCAGGGTTGTCAGGGTTCCCTGCTCGGGGCGGGTCGATCCGCTGTTCATTATGAAAAGCCTCCAGTCCGGATTTGACGGAGTACTGGTTTCAGGATGCCATCCGGGAGACTGCCACTACATATCAGGGAATTATGTGGCACGCAGAAAATTCGCCGTACTGAAGCCTCTTCTTGAATTTATAGGGATAGAGCCGAACAGGGTTCAGTTCTCATGGATATCGGCCGGTGAAGGTGAAAGATTCGCTACTGTGGTAACGAAGATAACTGAAGATGTCAGGAAGCTGGGGCCTTCGACGAGGCTGGTGAAAAAGTTATGAATGTTGTTAACGACCTCCACATAGCTATAAAGGAACTGTTAACTGAGAAGAAGATCGATCTCTTCATAGGATGGGAAAAGGGATCTCTGCCGATGTCGGCAACACCTGTCTTTATTACTTCTGAAGATGAAGCGGACAGGGCTGTTTTCGATATTACCTGCGGGAATAATCTTTCGATCTATTTCACGAAGGATAAAAAGCAGTTCGCTGGTAAAAAGGTCGGCATCGCGGTAAAAGGCTGTGATGCCCGCTCGGTGGTTCTGAATATTCTTGAAAAACAGATCGACCGCGCAAACGTTGTAATGGTTGGAGTACCATGCCAGGGGGTGCTTGATAAGAAGAAAGTGCTGGCAAAGACGGAAGGAAGAGAAGTTCTCGAACTGATCGATAACGGAGACACCGTTACTGCCAGGGGGAACGGATACGAACTTTCGTTCGAGCGAAGTGAGATATTGAGTTCTTCATGTCTTTCCTGCATCTATCCGGATTCGCAGGAGTACGATATTTTCATCGGCGAGCCAAGGGCTGAAGTGCCGAATGAAAACAGGCTGAAGGAAATAAAGGAGTTCGAAGCTCTGTCCACGGAAGAGAGATGGGCAAGCACTCGCGCAGAGTACGAGAAGTGCATTCGCTGCTATGCATGCAGGAACGTTTGTCCTTCGTGTTACTGCAACGTCTGCTTCGTTGATCAGAACGATCCGGCGTGGATAGGCAACACATGCGAATTCACGGATTCAATGGTTTTCCATATCATAAGGAACCTTCATGTAGCCGGAAGATGCGTTGAATGCGGAGCCTGCGAGAGAGCGTGCCCGATGGATATTAACCTTCTGCTTCTCAACAGGAAAATCGCGATGGAAGTCAAAGACAGATTCGGTGACATCGCCGGCCTTGATATAGGCGGAAAGCCCGCTATGGTTGATTTCAGGGAAGACGAAAAACAGGAATTCATAATGGGGTAATGAACATGGTCAGGCTGGAAAAACAGAAACTTGATGATTTCATCTCCGAGCTTTCGGCGGACTACTCCGTCTACGCTCCGGGAAAGGTTGGCGGAAAAACCGAATTCATCCAGGTAAAACCGGGCGATGAGATCGAACTGACCCGTCCCGTGACCGACATGTCCCCGAAAAACGTTTTCTTTCCCCCTGCGGAAGTGCTTTTCGAATATGACAAAAATGGAGTCAGAGTTGCTGAAAAATCTCACAGGCCAATAGCCGTATGGGGAATGAGAAGCTGTGATTCGCGAAGTCTCGTAATGCTGGACAGAGTATTCGGAAGCGCGATTCAGATGCCGGACAATGAATATTTCCAGGATCCCTACTGGAAGGAAAAGTACGACAGCTCGCTGATATTCGGTTTAGCCTGTAACGAGCCTCTGTCAACGTGCTTCTGCAACTGGCTCGGCGGCGGTCCGCATAACAGGGATGGAATGGATGTGTTCGTCGTTGATGCCGGAGATTTCTACCTGATGGAGCCGTTGAGCGATAAAGGCATCGAAATTCTTAACAATTTGTCCCGCCTTACGGACACTGTGGAAGAAGATATAGCTCTGTCTGAAAAGCTGGCCTCAGACGCGGAATCAATGATGACCGCGATGCCTGATATTGAAGGGCTTGGCGAAAAGCTGACTGCAATTTATGACGAACCTGTTTGGAGTGAAATCAGCGCAAAATGCGTCAACTGCGGCGCATGTACCTTCAGCTGTCCTACATGTCACTGTTTTGATGTGCAGGATGAGAGCAAAGGTAAAAAGGGCAAACGGGTACGTATCTGGGATTCATGCATGTTCCCGATTTTTACAATGGAAGCATCCGGACATAATCCAAGAGCCCTCTCGAGTGAGCGCGTCAGGCAGCGGGTCATGCACAAATACAGTTACTACCCGGAAAACTATGGGGAAATCCTCTGCACAGGTTGCGGACGATGCGTTGTGGTCTGTCCTGTGAACCTTGATATCAGAGAAGTACTCAAAAGAATTATTGCATATAACGAACAGGAAAAATAGTGGCTAATCCATACATTCCATTACAGATGAAGGTGCAGCGTATCGAAACGGAAGATCCGGACAGAACGCTGCGAACCTACGATCTGACATTTGTAGATGAATCGGAAAAAGTAGCATTCAAATATCTGCCGGGTCAGTTCTGCGAAATATCTATACTCGGAAAGGGTGAATCGCCATTCGGTATAGCTTCCTCGCCCACCGAGACGGATTACCTCCGTTTTACGGTCAACAGAACAGGTTCGGTAACAAACGATATTCACTACCTTAGGAACGGGGATATTGTCGGCATGAGGGGTCCTCTCGGCAACTGGTACCCTGTAGATGATATGAAAGGCATGAATGTCCTGATAGTAGGCGGCGGTTTCGCTTTCACAACCCTGCGGTCTCTTCTCATATATCTTCTCGACTCAAGGGATGATTATAAGGACATCACGGTTATCTACGGAGCGCGAAATCCGGATCTGTTCATCTACAAAGATGAGATAGCAACCTGGAAAAAGAGAGATGATATCCAGTTTCATCTTACCATTGATAAACCCGTGGATGGCTGGGACGAAAAAACCGGATTCGTTCCGACGGTTACACAGGAAGTCGCACCGAGCCCTGATAACACTATGGCGATAGTATGCGGTCCCCCTGTTATGATTAAATTTACCCTTCCGGTTCTGACAGAACTTGGATTTCCAGATGAGCGGATATACACGTCACTTGAGCGGCGCATGAAATGCGGTATCGGTAAATGCGGAAGGTGCAATATCGGTTCAAAGTATATCTGCATTGACGGGCCTGTGTTTTCAATGGCCGAACTGAAGAATATACCCGAGATGGTTTAGATGGAGATTGGCGTATGGAAAAGATAATTATTGCCGAGAAAGACCCGAATTTCAAATACGATATTGCTTCCCAGCCGGGAGCGGAATCCTTCATGCGCTGCTTCACCTGCGGAACCTGCACGGCTTCATGTCCTGTGGCTGAGGTAAATGAAGAGTACGACCCCAGAAAGATCATCAGGATGTCGATACTTGGAATGCGGGAAGAAGTTCTTTCATCGGATATCTTATGGATGTGTTCTCGATGCTACACCTGTGCTGCCCTCTGTCCTCAGAACGTTAAATTCACTGATGTAATAAGCATCCTGCGTGATATGGCGGTGAAAGAAGGATACGTTCAGCCTGAGAGGCTCGATAAGGCCCTGGAACTTGATAAGGTTATTCAGAGCCTGCGATGTATGATAATCGAGAATAAACTGCATCCGGATGAGAATGGCAAGGGAGAAATTCTTAAGGCTCTCGAAGAAGAACTGGACACGAAATGGTAAAGATCTGTTTTGAGGAGCGCCATGACTGATAACAATATAAAGACATTCGAAGACCTGAAGACAGAAGTCATTGAAACAGGATTATGCGGAAGGTGCGGCGGATGTGTATCGGTCTGCTCCGCCAGCGGGTGCGGCGCTTTGAAACTGGGTGATTCCGGCACCCCTGAATACACCGAATCGGATAAATGCCTTGAAGGAGGGCTCTGTTACCTTGTATGCCCGCGAACCGATGCTCTGAGGGATGAGCTTGAAGCGCGATCTGACTGGGTGAAGCCGATCGGACATTATACCGATGTTCTTTCCGCCAGAAGTACATATGCAGATGTTCGCAAACATGCGACGGACGGCGGGGTAGTGACCTCTCTTCTCATTCACATGCTTGAGACCGGCCATATAGATGGTGCTGTTGTCTCTGTAACTACGGAGATGTTCAACAGGAAAGCGATAGTAGCCACAACGCGAGAGGAACTACTGAACGCGGCTGGATCTCACTTCTCCGAACTGCCTCATCTTGAGGAAGTCGGTGAGATGTATTCCGGTTTCGTATCTATTGTGAAACAGATTAATTATTTCAAACAGGAAAAGAAGCCCCGCAGACTCGCTGTTGTCGGAACGCCATGTCAGATAACCGCCATAAAGAAGATGCAGGCGGTTTCAATCGTGCCTTCGGATATTATAAAATACACTATCGGTCTTTTTTGTATGCAATGCTTTGAGATGGATAATCTCATGGATAAGGAATTCATAAAGAGCAGACATATCAGCCCTGACGACATCGCCAGCGTGAATGTAAAGGAGGATTTCATACTGAACATGAAATCCGGCATTCAGGTGCACATTCCGATGAATGAAGTAGAGAAGATAGCGCGCCCGGCATGTTTGCGATGCAGCCATTTTGCGAATGATTTCGCGGATATCTCGGTCGGAGGCCTCGGTTCTCCCGACGGGTATACAACGGTGATGATCCGTACTATCGAGGGGAAGCAGAGATTCGCTGAAGCGATGTTCGGAGGCAGCATTGAATTGATAAGCGGCATGACGAAAGAGGATCGAAAGGCGGACAGACTGAGAAAGGTGGCTCTCATAAGGGAGTTTGCCGCTCGAAAGAAAGTCCGGGCTGAATCATACATTGGGCGGTCAGAATAATAATGGAAAAAGACTCCGTGAAATCAGGAGCCGTTCTTGTCGTTGGCGGGGGTATAGCAGGAATCCAGTCATCCCTTGATCTTGCCGATTCCGGATACAAGGTCTACCTCCTTGAAGAGTCTCCGGCAATCGGCGGAATCATGGCCCAGCTGGACAAGACATTCCCTACGAATGACTGCGCCATGTGCGTAATCTCGCCCAAACTCGTGGGTGCCGGAAGACATCTGAATATCGATCTCATCACGAACGCGGAGCTGATGGGTATAAAGGGTGAAGCCGGCAATTTCACAGTCAGTGTTAAAAAACATCCCCGTTACGTCGATTCTGAGAAGTGCACAGGATGCGGAGCCTGCGTTATCAACTGTCCCGTCACAAAGATCATTTACGCTATAGAGATCGATGAGATCGAGCTGAGAAAGAAGGATAGAGACATCGTTGAGGGTATCCTCGAGAAACACATTGATCAGAAGGGCAAGCTTATGCCGGTCCTGCAGGAGATTGATAAACATTACAGCTACCTGCCGAAAGATGTCATACGTTACGTCGCGACGAAACTCGAAATCAGCATAACCGATATCTACAATATCGCCACCTTTTACAATTCCTTCAGTCTGGAGCCAAGGGGCAAACATAAGATCAGTATCTGCATGGGAACAACATGCTACGTAAAAGGGTCGGAAAAGCTTATGCAGCGCACATGCGAGGAGCTTGGAGTTGAACCAGGCGGCACAACGGAAGATTTGAAATTCACTGTGGAGGCGGCAAGGTGCATAGGCTGCTGCAGCCTCGCCCCGGCAATCATGATCGATGATCGGGTTTACGGCAGGGTTAAACTGAACGATCTCTCCAGAATACTGAAGGATTACGAATGAGCGCCATGAACAAGAAGAAACTGGATCAGCTCGGACAGAATGGTTTGGAATCGCTTTATCCGGAACAGATTAAAATCTCCGTCGGAATGGCAACATGCGGTCTGGCTACCGGGGCTCAGGCGGTATTTGATCAATTCGAGAGAACCCTGGAACAAACAGGTTTTAACGCCGTTCTTTCGAAGACCGGGTGTCTTGGTTTCTGCCAGAGAGAACCGATCGTAGATCTTTTCATCCCCGGAGTTCCCAGGCTGACATATGTCGAAATGACGCCGGAAACAGTCGATGTTTTCATGAATGCGCTTAAAAACGGTAAAATCCCAAAGGACAACCTCCTCTGTAAGTACGACAGGGAACTTCTGCTCGATGATGTTTTCAAAGAATATGATCAGACTGTAAAGAAGGATGAACTGTCCAAAATACCTCTGTACGAAGATATCCCGTTTTTCTCCAAACAGCAGAAAATCGCTCTTCGGAACTGCGGGATAATAGATCCGGGTTCTATAGGGGAATACATCGCGAGGGGCGGATACGGAGCCCTTTTCAAAGTGCTTGGTGGAATATCGCCCGAAGCTCTGATAGAAGAGGTTAAAAGTTCCGGTCTGAGGGGAAGGGGCGGCGGAGGTTTCCCTACCGGCCTGAAATGGCAATTTACCCGCAAAACAGAAGCAACTGATCGCTATATCGTCTGCAACGCGGATGAAGGTGACCCCGGAGCTTACATGGACAGATCGATTCTCGAAGGCGACCCGCATTCCATAATAGAAGGCATGATAATAGGCGGATTCGCCATCGGGGCTTCCACAGGATTTATTTATTGCAGAACAGAATACCCACTGGCTATTGAAAGACTCGTAGTAGCTCTGGATCAGGCACACGAGAATGGTCTGCTGGGTGAGAACATTTTTGATTCAGGATTCTCATTCGATATCCAGATACGCGAGGGCTCAGGAGCATTTGTCTGCGGGGAAGAGACGTCGCTCATGCATTCGATAGAAGGCGTATCTCCGGAACCCGGGAACCGCCCGCCATTTCCGTCCGAGTCCGGTCTCTGGGAAAATCCTACCAATATCAACAATGTCGAGACCTGGGCGAACATCCCGGCGATAGTTACCAAAGGCAGCAGCTGGTATTCCGGCATTGGCACCGAGAAATCAAAGGGTACCAAAGTATTCTCACTTGTAGGAAAAGTAAGGAACAACGGCCTTGTAGAAGTGCCTATGGGAATTACGCTGAGGGAGATCATTTTTGAGATCGGCGGCGGAATCCCCGATGAAAAGGAGTTCAAAGCTGTTCAGACAGGCGGCCCCTCGGGTGGATGTATTCCGTCGAAGCTTCTTGATCTGCCCGTGGATTATGAGCGGCTCGCGGAAGCGGGTTCAATCATGGGGTCAGGCGGCATGGTGGTTATGGATTCCGATACCTGTGTTGTGGACATAGCCAGGTATTTCCTCGAGTTCACAAATGATGAATCCTGCGGCAAATGCACTTCATGCCGGGACGGAAGTCAGTTGATGCTTGACATACTTACAAGGATTACTGAAGGTGACGGCAAGCCTTCGGATGTCGATTTTCTTCTTGAACTGGGAGAGGCTGTGACAGACGCCTCCCAGTGCGGGCTGGGTCAGACACTCGCGAATCCGGTGCTGTCCACGATAGAGTATTTCAGGGATGAGTACGACGCGCATATAGAAAAGGCTGTATGTCCCGCGCACGTGTGCAAAGCACTGGTTGTTTACAGGATCGATGTTGATGCCTGCACAGGATGCACCCTCTGCGCGAGGAACTGCCCATCAGACGCGATAACCGGAAAAGTAAAAGAGCCGCATACAATCGATTCTGACAAATGTACGAGGTGCGGGTTCTGTTACGATGTTTGTAAATTCAACGCGATTATAGTGGAGTAGCAAGGCATGGAAAGCAATATGATCAAACTCACCATCGACGATCAATCCGTAGAATTCGAAAAGGGGACGACTCTTCTTGAAGCCTGCAAAAACCTCGATATAGCTATTCCGACTCTCTGTTATCACGAAGCGCTTTCTCCCTATGGTGCCTGCCGCCTGTGTCTTGTTGAGATTGAACAGAATGGAAGAGTATCCATTCAGACATCCTGCAACTACCCCGTGCAGGAGGGCATGACAGTAAGGACAGGTACGGAAAGGGTTCTGAAATCCCGAAAGATCATGATGGAGCTCCTTTTCGCAAGGTGTCCCGATTCAGAGAATATCAAACGTCTTGCCGAAGAAATGGGTATAACTCAGACCCGGATAGAACCTAAGAATGAGGATTGCATTCTCTGCGGCTTATGTGTGCGAATGTGCAGAGAGCGGATGGGAAAAGGAGTCCTCGGATTTTCAGGCAGAGGAAGCAAACGGCTTGTGTCCCCCGCTTTCGACGAAACATCGGATGAATGCCAGACATGCGGAGCCTGCTACAACGTCTGTCCGGTCGAGAACGGTATCAAGTTCAGCAAAATCACAGGGAACAGACCGATACCGATAAAATCCGAATTCGATGCGGGTCTGGTCGACCGCTCCGCAGTGTATATACCTTACGCCCAAGCTGTTCCGAACCATGCATGTATCGATCCATCGCAGTGCGTTCACCTCAATACCGGCGAATGCGGAATCTGCGAGGAGGTCTGCGCCGCCGATGCAATAGACTTCGATCAGGTGGAAGAACTGCAGGACATAAATGTCGGGGCTGTAATTCTCACTTCCGGTTCGGAAATTTTCGATCCGTCTCCGCTTCATGAATTCGGCTATGGAAGATATGCCAATGTACTGACCAGTATACAGTTCGAGAGGATCCTCGCTGCATCCGGTCCCTTCGAGGGTCATCTTCAGCGTCCGTCGGACGGCAGCGTTCCCACAAAGATAGCATGGCTTCAGTGCGTCGGCTCCAGAACGGAAGATTCCCATATGCCCTACTGTTCTTCCGTATGCTGCATGTACGCGATAAAAGAGGCGATGATAGCAAAGGAGCATGTCGACACTGTTGAGCCGACGATATTCTTCATGGATATGCGTGCCTTCGGTAAGGATTTTGATAAATATTACGAAAGAGCCAAAGAAACCGGTATAAAATTCGTCAGATCGCGGGTCAGTAAAATAAGGGAGATTGGAGATACCGGGGATCTGGAGATCCGATTCGTAACCGAGGATGGCAAGGTTACACTGGAGAGATTCGATCTTGTAGTTCTCTCCGTTGGCCTCGCCCCTGGGAAAAACAACAATGATATCGCGGACAGGCTCGGCTTACGCCTGAACAAATATCAGTTCATCGATAATTCGGATGAGTCTCCCATCAATACTACGAAACCCGGTATTTTTGTCTCAGGACCGGCGGTCTCTCCCAAGGATATCCCTGAAACAGTTATTCAGGCTTCAGGATCAGTTGCCGGCGCCGCTGAGATACTTTCCGATGTGCGGGGTTCGGAAATTATTGAAAAGCAGTATCCCGAGGAAAAGGATGTAATCGGAAAGAAGCCACGGATAGGTGTGTTCGTCTGCCATTGCGGAACAAACATTGGAAGCATCGTTGATGTTCCCGCCGTCACCGCATACGCGAAAACATTACCTGATGTCGTTTATGCCGGGGAGAATCTTTTCACCTGTTCACAGGATACACAGGAGATGATGAAGGAACTGATAGAAGAATACAAACTCAACAGAGTCGTTGTTTCCTCATGTTCTCCAAGTACACATGAGCCGCTCTTCCAGGAAACTATAAGGGAAGCCGGTTTGAATCCCTACCTGTTCAGCATGGCCAATATCAGGAACCAGTGCAGCTGGGTACACCGCGCTGAACCCGCAAAGGCAACGGAAAAAGCGAAGATCCTGACAAGAATAGCGGTGGGTAAAGCCCGTCTGCTCAAACCTCTTCACACGATTGCTCTGGATGTCACTCAGAAGGGGCTGGTTGTGGGCGGAGGCCTGGCCGGCATGACAGCCGCATTATCGATAGCGGATCAGGGCTTTGAAGTTGCTCTCGTTGAAAGAGATAAAGTTCTCGGCGGCAATCTCAGAAGTCTCACGAAAAGACCGGATGGACGGGAAGTAATAGAGTATCTTGAAGAACTGATCAGCAGGGTGGAGGAACACCCGCAAGTAACTGTATATCTTAACTCCACAGTATCCGCCATTGATGGCTACATCGGTAATTATCTGACATCTATAGAGAGCGGTGAAACAGGGGAGACGGAGGAGTACGAGCACGGGATAATCATAATAACTACAGGCGGGGTTGAAACGGTACCGGACTCATATCTCTACGGGGACGAAAATGTGCTTACACAGCTCGAACTGGAGAGAGTTCTCGAGGAAAACGAGAAAGAATACAGTAAGCTGAAAAGTGTCGTGATGATCCAGTGTGTCGGATCAAGGGACGATGACCACCCGTACTGTTCCAGAGTATGCTGCACACAGGCCGTCAAGAACGCCATACGTCTCAAGGAACTCAACCGGAAGCTGAATGTCTATGTCCTCTACAGGGATATTCGAACCTACGGTTTCAACGAAGAGTACTACCAGCAGGCCAGAAATCTGGGCGTGATATTCATCAGATACGAAGATGACAGAAAACCAGCTGTCAAATACGTCAAAGATGGCGATAAAAAGAAGATCGCTGTCAGTGTCCGCGACCACGTCCTCGATACAGAGATCGAGATCTCTCCTGACCGGGTTATTCTCGCATCCGCAATGGAGCCTCAGAAAGACGCCGAAATACTTTCTCAAATGCTCAAAATACCGCTCAACGAGGACAGGTTCTTCATGGAAGCCCACGTGAAACTCAGACCTGTGGATTTCTCCGCCGAGGGAA
>CBDVBK010000051.1:0-25130 GCA_965372215.1 uncultured bacterium
TTACCGGATATGATTAACGCTGGATACTTAAGAAATAGGGCCAAACTCAAGAGGGAAGCAATGCTTCCCCCTGCAGATCATGCTCACACCGCGAATTGCTTCCAGTTACCGATCAGGTCATCCATGATCACCTTTCAGGTAAAATCACAATTGGTGTTTATCCCCTCCTGTCAGATGAAACCTGCTGTTTCCTCGCAGCCGACTTTGACAAAAAAAGCTGGAGACCTGACATCTACGCATTCAGAGAAACGTGTCGCTCACTTGATGTTCCGGTATACATCGAAAGATCCCGCTCCGGTAACGGTGCCCATGCATGGATTTTCTTTACTGCGCCTGTGCCTGCGGCAGGTGCCAGACGGATGGGTTGTTTTCTTCTTACAGAGACCATGAACAGCAGACCTGAACTCGGCTTTGATTCATATGACAGGCTTTTCCCGAACCAGAATACTATTCCGAAAGGCGGTTTCGGCAATCTGATAGTATTGCCACTGCAGCATGAGCCGAGACAATCCGGTAATTCCGTATTCGTTAATGCGCATCTCGAACCATATCAGGATCAATGGGCTGTACTGGTGAATATAGAACGGATGACTCCAGCCATGCTGGAAACCATCAATGAAAAAGCAACTCAAAGAGACAGAGTTCTTGCGGTTGGAATGTTCGGAACCGAAGAAGACACTGCAGCTCCCTGGCTCAGTCTGCCTTCCGGAAACAGGAGAATACCGGAAATATCAGGTCCCTTCCCTGAAAAGGTGACCATTTTCGACGCTCAGATGCTTTTCATCGGCAGAAAAGATCTTCCCCCCTCACTGATAAACAGGATCAGGCGCCTTGCTGCGTTTCAAAATCCCGAGTTCTACAGAAAACAGAACCTTCGCCTTTCAACCGCTCTCACTCCACGCATAATCTCATGTGCAAAGGACTTCCCTGATTACATAGCAATCCCCCGCGGCTGCAGGGATAATCTTACATCTCTGCTTGAAGACATCGGTGTCGTTCTGGAGGTCGATGATCATAGACAGGCTGGCACTGAAATCGATGTCGCTTTTCGGGGAGAACTTGATCCCGGTCAGAAAGAGGCCGCCAGAGAACTCCTGAACCATGACACCGGAATCTTCATCGCTCCTCCCGGAAGTGGCAAGACGGTAGTCGCCATTTACATGACAGCAATGCGACGTAGGAATACTCTTGTTATCGTTCATCGGAAACCTCTGCTTGATCAATGGCGGGCACAGCTTGCAATGTTCCTGGGTATTCCCCTGAAAGATATAGGTACAGTAGGCGCTGGCAGGAAGAAACCAAATGGAAAAATTGATATCGCCATGATACAGAGCCTGACTGCCGCAGGATCTGTAGAAGACATGGTTGCAGGATACGGCAATGTTATCGTCGATGAATGTCACCACCTGCCGGCAGTTTCATTCGAGCGGGTACTCTCTGCAGTCAAGGCGCGATACATCACAGGGCTTACGGCAACACCTCAGAGGCGGGATGGGCATCAGCCCATTACTGTCATGCAGCTTGGGCCGGTGCGATTCAGGATGAAACCAACCGGAACCAAGGCAGACATGAGCTTCGGACACAGACTGATCGTAAGAGAAACCAATTTCAACATCTCTGCTGCCGGAACAAACCAGCCGGGTATACAGGAGATCTACGCACAAATGATCTATGACGATTCCAGAAACAGAATAATCTGTGATGATGTCAGAAAAGAAGTTTCTCAGGGTCGTTTTCCCCTGCTTCTAACCGAGCGCAAGGCACATCTTGATGTCCTCAGCGAAATGCTGGCTGACATCCCGGATCATCTCATCGTACTGAAAGGGGGCATGAATTCAAGCTTCTACAGAAATGCCCTGGAACAGCTAAAATCAGTACCTTCGGGAGAAAGCAGGCTTCTCATCGCCACAGGCAGATATATCGGAGAGGGATTTGATGACACTCGTCTGGATACTCTTTTCCTGACAATGCCGATCTCCTGGAAGGGAACTCTCATTCAGTACACGGGCAGGCTGCATAGAGCGCATCCTGATAAATCAGAGCTTCGTATCTACGATTACCTTGACGGGAACAGCCCTGTTCTTATGCGGATGTTTAAAAAGAGACTCAGAACATACAAGTCTATAGGTTATGATGTTTCATCTTAACCTTCAACTGAAGAACTCGAAATTGAATCAAGCTTCATTTTCGTGCCAAGCCTTTACTTGATAAAGCTTCCCTTGACATATTCGATAACTATGTTAGATTTTTTACAAGCGTCTGGGATGAGTCGCCAAGCGTCTCGAGCCGGGGCCTGGTGCCCCGATCCCCAGTCGCTTTTTCCTTCTATCAACCAGAGGAAGGAGTTATCAGGTGTATCTGTGTTACATAGATGAATCTGGTACATCAGCAATTCCTGGAAATACATCTCATTTTGTTCTTGTTGGATTATCAATTCCTATTTGGCATTGGAAAGACTGTGAACGAGATATCGCCATAATCAAAAGAAAGTACGCACTCGAAGACGCGGAAATTCATACCGCATGGATACTCAGAAAATACATTGAACAAGTAAAGATCTCCGGATTCAAAACCCTCAGATACAATCAACGCAGATCCAAAGTCAGCGAATACCGACGGGCTGAACTTCTTCGACTGCAAAAATCAAAGAACAGAAAACACTATCGTCAAACGAAAAAGAACTACGCAAAGACTGACGAATACATCCATCTGACTCTCGAAGAAAGGCAAGCTTTCATCAGTGAGATTGCTGGCTGCGTTAGTGATTGGGGTTTTGCTAGACTATTCGGTGAATGTATTGACAAGATATATTTTGACCCCTCTCGAAGTTTCAAAACGATTGATGAACAAACTTTCGAACAACTTGTATCTAGATTTGAAAAATATCTCCAACAGATGGGAAGTGGCCAAGCCCAACGAGCCTATGGGCTTCTTATTCACGATAATAATCAAAACATTTCCAAGAAACACACTAAGCTCATGCGACACTATCACCAATCAGGAACACTATGGACTGAGTTAAACAACATTATTGAAACTCCATTATTTGTCGACAGCAAACTTACAAGCATGGTTCAGATTGCTGATCTTTGTGGATATGCCATTCGACGGTATCTTGAAAACCAGGAAACGGACCTTTTTGATCTCATTTTTAGACGTGCTGACCGAAAGAATGATGTCGTGGTCGGGGTTCGTCATTTTACTCATCATTCCTGCACATGCACTATTTGCCTTAATCATAAATCAAGTTAACATCGAAGCTTTGTAGCCTCTGTCAGTGGATATTCATTCAGCAAATCACTGATTAGCCTTTTGAAACCCATCCTCTATTCAAATAATTGCGATACAGTCTTCATCGGTATAAACATCCGTCTTTTACCGTCATGTTTATACAGAATTTCAAAACCATATTTCAAATAGAACCGCTCAACCTTCTCGTTCAGGCAGTCGACTATAACTGCATAAGCTCTCATATGAGAATTGATATACCATATATGTTCGAGAGCCTTTATCAGGGTAGCTTTCCCCAATCCCCGATTATGATGCATCGAATGAACGGCCATTTGCGCGAGCAGAAACACTGGTACCGGGTAATGTGACAGCTTCCTGGCAAGAGCATTGGGCAGTTTCTTTTTACTTATTGAACCGGGTGCAACCGTATAAAAGGCGCAGATGGGATACTTTCCATTCGGAAGCTGCTCAGAATCAGGTAACAGCATTGTCGTGCTGATTCCAGCTTTCATATGCTTTACTGCTTGAGTTTGAATGTACTTGTTTAATTCGGGTTCACCACAATCAAATGAAACGCGATCATGGATCGATTTGTCAAGCTCAACGAACTCCTTAACCCAGGTCAATATTCTTATAATGGGCGAGACTGGAACAGGCAAGGAACGGGTGGCAAGGCTTCTGCACTTTGCCAGCCCCAGAGCCACAGAGCCCTTCTTCTGCGAGAATTGCGCAACACTTTCCAGCACCGGCATTATCAACTCAAGGCTATTCGGTCATGTAAAGGGAGCCTTCACGGGGGCGATATCCGATTCTCCCGGTATCATCGATACCGCCGATGGCGGTGTCCTCTTCCTGGATGAGATAGGTGAGACCCCGATGGACACTCAGGCCAAGCTGCTGAGAGTAATTGAGAGCGGCACTTACACACCGGTGGGTTCCGTGGAAGAGAGAAAAGCTGATGTAAGGATAATCTCCGCCACTAACTGCGATCTTTCGAAGATGGTTGCTGATAAGAAATTCAGAGTCGACCTCTTCTTCAGACTGAACGCCCTTGTAATAAATATTCCCCCTCTCAGAGACCGGACAGAGGACATCCCCTACCTGGCGGGATCCATAAGGCGGGAGCTGGAAAAAGTGCATGAGATGAATCTTCCCCTCCTTACAAAGGATCAGGAAGAATTGCTGATGGACTACGAATGGCCCGGTAATGTACGACAGCTTTTCAATGTCCTTCAGAAAGCCTGGACGCTTGAGATGATGGATGACCTTGAGGAACTTATAAATGAGCAGAGGGACTACCTGAGCCCATTAACGAAAAGCCTCAACCAGGAAATTGCCGAAAATCATCAGGATTATCTCATAACCAGAACCCCTCAGAAAGCATCTGATGTAGTATCTGTTGAAAAAGTAATATCCGAATACGCCAGAAAATCCCTTAAAGCATGCAGCGGCAACAAGACCAGAGCTGCCAAAGCCCTTGGAATAAGCGTTAACACCCTTAACAAAAAACTGAAAGAATCCGAAGACAGGTCAGATTAAGATTTTCCGCAGAAACAGATCTTAGACAGACTTCAGAAAACCTTGCGACAAACTACTTTGGATATTATCTTTATTACAGGTACAGTAAAATGTACAGCAGTATCAGCATCATCTGATCAGTGGAGAAATCACAGAATGCTTTAACCGTTTTGCTGATGTACATTATGCCGCGCAAGAAACGAAGGATGCATATGAATGATAGAATAGACAGAAAAGCCATCAGAATTGGAACTTCCGGAGAGTTAGAGAAAGATAATATGCGTTTCTGGGCAAAGACCAGCGCACAGGAAAAGTTTAGAACAATCACATTTCTAAGGGAATGCTTTTATGGACAAGAAGCAACTACCGGACGACTTCAAAGAGTTTATACAGTTTTTAAACGAACATAAAGTTCACTATCTGCTTATTGGCGAGTGGGCTGTTGGGCTCTACGGAAATCCACGAGCAACAAAAGATATTGACTTCCTGATAGCAACAGATGACGAAAACATCAAAAAACTGCAGGAAGCTCTCCTTGCGTTTGGGGCACCTGCTGTTGAAAACAGAGTATTTCAGGAAAAAGGTAATGTGTTTCGAATGGGAATATCCCCTATTCAGATTGATATAATTAATGAAGCGGATGGGATTAGCTTTATTGAATGCTATGAACATAAGAATATCATAAGAATTGATGGAATCGATATTACTACGATATCCAGGAATGATTTAATAAAAAATAAAAAAGCTTCAGGGCGGCACAGGGACTTAGCAGATATAGAATTCATCGAAAAACAGGACTAAGCCCACATATTGTATGCTGTAACCGCATAGGATCTCATCGTGTTGCCAGGCTCAATTCAATAACAGAAACCCGATCACTTTCTGCTCGCACATTCTCTTGAGCTTTAACCTCAGCTATCCGGACATCCGCAAGAGCGGACAGATACCTGCAGATATCCTCCAGATGCTCAAAATTGTCCCCGTAACCGGCATTCTTCTCAAACATTGCATACCTCCCATGCAGCAGTAAGGAGTAAGAGATGCAATATTCATTCCAGAAGTAGATACAACCTGATACGCGCTATAGAACAATCCGCAAGCTTCAGGAACAGAATACATTCCAAAGACTACTCAGTTTCTGCGACATGGTGTAAGATTTTGAGGAGTGAAGTCTGAAGAAAAGGATCTTTGACTTTCAGACATTGTGTTTATCCAAGTAATGTTTATGCACGCATGTTAAGCAGGAGATTGAAAGGATCATAGTTCTGCTTTCAATGTTAAATAGCAAAACGGTTGTTTCCTTATTGTCTTATCCACGGTAGACAATATGGCTAGACGGTGATCAAATTACTCTTCAGCACACTATTTTCTATTCAATCGCAGTTCTGATCTCCTCCAGGAAAGCATTGAACTGCGAGGAATCTTTTAACCCCTGAGCGGAAATCACTAATAGCTTCCACCCTTTTTCGATAATTACTGCAAGCCTCTTGAGAATCCTCCTGATATGACCGATCTTCACCATAGCTGTGAAGTGCCCCTCGCAGAACCTCTCCTTGCAGACATGTACAGTAATGAGCTTCTGGGTTCAAGCCGTTATGCAGACAAGTCACCATCTCCGAGTAGTTCGTTCAATACATAGCTCTTCAGATCCTCTATGCTAATGAAGTATCTGAATCCGAACTTACCTGCAGCTTCTTCCGTTCCTCTTGGTTCGTTAAGCAGGAGTGCTACAGGCTCTGTAAGCCCCTCCTGGAGCCCCTCGGGCCATGCTAGATCAAGAACTGCTACCAGATCCCCAGTGATTTCATCCACCAGCTCGTATTCAAGCTGACCTTCAGATAGGTCGAGATTCTCCAACCATTCACAGGCTTCGAGTATTTCGATTTCTTCCTCGTCAGATGCTATACCGCCTACCGCTATAACTCGCTCTTTTTCCACATAAGGTGTCGAATCAGTTAGAAGACCATTGATGAAGTTGTTCGCCTCTTCAGCAAGCATCTCCCTTCGTCTCTGCAGAAATTCTGGATACCTGTCGTAGCTCCAGAGATCGGAATCCATAGGAATCCAATGCGACTGAAGCATACCTGGATGTTTCTCATCAATCTCAGGCATGTAATCCTGTGGATCCCTATTTGAGACGCTCTGATTCGTTGCACCAGTAAGGAATGTAAAGTTTGCCAGAGAGTTCACCTGGGCTTTGTCATAACCATGATCATACAACTTAGACTTTGGGAATATGTGATGCAAATGCAGTCTGGCATGTTGCCCCAGAAGGCTACTCGACAGTTCAACCTCCGTGAACCAATCCATTGCATGATTCACGCGAGAAAGCATGTAAAGCATTGGGTAGAATCTTGCACCCTTGCTCCAGGTTCGAAAGTCGTCCGGTGTTACATCCAGTGTTCCTCGCTGCTGGCGCAATAAACTGATGACATTGCTAAGTGAATCACCGGTTTCCTGAAGTGCTATAAGATCCTGACGTAAGTAGCTCTCGGTTGATCCAGCGTAGCGACCCCAGAGGACGGTATGGATGTACCAGTAGAGCAATTTCCCGATTTCCTGCGGACCTGAAACATGCCCTCCTCTCTCATCGAGATATCGTGCCAGGAGAGCGATTGCGAACTTACTCCTAAAGACACTGTCGTGATCAAGTCCGAGTCTGGAAGCAATGATGTTCAAAATCGTGTCCACATGCTTTTTGGTTCTAATGAGGCCAGTCTGAAATTCCTCTCTGGAGATATCATCAAGAGCAGTAAAAAGCGCCTTCCCCGTAAGTACCGCATTAACGCATCTTAACAACCAATCAAGTGAGAAGTTGTAGCCTGCTTGTTTCCATTCAGAAAGAGCCGACTTCATTCGTTCTCGTGCATCAGGCCACATTGCACAGATACGTGCCATGGCCAGGTCACCCTTTGAGAGCTTGGTTCCTCCGCTGTTAACCTTATTGAATATCTCTACGACCACATCAGTGTTTTTATCCCTACCTGTAACCTCGTCAACATGGAAATCACGCTGCATGATATCGGTAATGGCATTCAATCTGTTTATGTAGAGCTTCTCTTTATCAGACGTAATGTCGGGTATTTCCTTCAGTCTGAGGAAAGCATCTGCAATCCCCTCCTGCATAAGTTTCGTAACATCTATCCATAGTGGATTGTCTTTCATCTTAATCTTCATATAGAACTCGAAGACTTCATCCTCAAGATTGAAAAAGAGACCTGAGAATGCTTTCTCGTTTCCGTCGAAGAAAGGTGGCGGGGTTCCCCGGATAATCCCATACAGGGAAGTAACTCTCTGCTGCCCATCAAGGAGAAGCTTGATATCGGTCGTTATTGGAGCATCACCTCGAACATCTGCTACTTCTGATTTTGTCATCCAGATCAGGAACGACCCTACCGGATACGTTCTGTAAAGGGAATCCATCATCTCCTTGACTTGCTTCCTGTTCCAGACATAACCTCTCTGGAATTCTGGCAGTGTGATGGTTCCTTCATCTATCGAATCCAGCATAGTATTAACCTTCATATCAATCCAATCACGTTCAAATAAAGTAGCAAGAACTTCCCATGCTTAGAGAATCATCCACAGTTTTATGCTATTCGGCTCCTTTGTATTGAAACAAACTCATCTTATCCTAAATACTTTTCTGAGTTATGCCAGTTGATGAAATCCAGTGCAGGTCTCTCTCCCGCTTTCTCCGGCAAAACGGCAAGCTCCTTTCCATGAAGCGCGTAGTAGAACTTCCCGTTATTGAAATCTTCTCTTATCCTTCCGCTGACCTCTATATGATGATCAGGACTGACTGTGATGTAGCCCTGGTCGAAGAGAGCATGAAGATCGGATCTAAGGAACATACCGTTAGATGTATGGTGTGGACCGTTCTCCGAGTAGGGTTTAATATGTGCTGCTTCCAGAACGGGAAGCACTCTTTCCCCTGTCATGGAGCAGCGCCTGTGATAGGCATCCATCACCAGCACTCTGAAGGTTCCCTGTCCGAGCCTCGCCCGGGCAATGTACTCTTCACCGTACCGGCGCTGGTCTGGAATCGATGAATAGGGACTCGCTATCTCCATGCTCACCCTGTTCCTCTGAATCGCAAAATCCCACAAGTCCGAGAACTCAGGATCGTCTATTGCGTATGCCTTACCGGAAACGATGTTCGACGCCCAGCTTGAAGGAACCGGGATCCACTCCGACTCCGGAAGAAAAAAGGGCTCTGCTAGAATCGTGCACCCGATAACGGGATCTCGTTCTGCTTGCCTCCGATGTCTGTTGATGAGCTTCCGCAACTGCTCGAAGTTATCCGTACCGTTCTTCTCTCCAAATGCTTTCCATGCAAAAGAAAGGGGTAAGGCAAAGTGTTTTACGAAAAAACCGCCGCCGGCAATATAATTCAGAGGACTATGAAGCTTGAAGAGGAAAGGGGCTCCTGGAGGAATTGCTTTAAAGGTTTTAGCTCCACCTGGCCTCCAGAAGTTCACCTCATCGGGTGTAATCCCTGAAAGGAAATCGAACCAGTTGTTGTCCGTGACTCCAACATAGAGTTTCATTTCAAATATTCTTTTTCTGGAATATTATCATTCTCAATGATTGTAACACCCTTACTCGTGAGGATTATCAAATTCCTTTATTTCCACTACTTCAGTATATGTTTTCAAGCGCAAGACTACGTCTCTCTCAAGAGCAGCAGCAATCTTTGAAATAGAATCAATTGTGAAGTTCGCAGTTTCATTGAGTACTCGACCAACATACTGACGGCTCTTACCAAGACGTTCCGCAAGCTGGCTTTTACTGATTCCTTCTTCCTCCATCGCCTGGATAATATCCCCGACAATACTGGCTTTCATGTATTCCTGCAGGAACTCTGGATCCTTCTCCAGTCTTTCTCTTTTCTTTAACTCACTCATAGTTCTATCCACCCTCAACTTCAAGATATACCAGCATTCTCTCTTCCGCTCAATCCATGGAATATCTACAAGCTCATAGCCCATCATGTCAACTCACAGGTTTACATCAATTGTGTATTTATGCATCACTTGTTCTCAAATGTTCCAATGTGCTATTCAATCGCGGCTCTGATTGTCTCCAGGAAAGCATTGAATTGCTCAGTATCTTTCAGACCCTGAGCGGAAATCACCAAAGGCTTCCACCCTTTCTCAACAAGTACAGCGCGCAGCCTTCTATCCTTGACCTTATTACCAGGGTCACCATGCAGATTCCTGCTCAGCCCATCGATATAAATAGCAACCTTTGCATCAGTGTAAGCATAATCCGCAACGGTATAAGAACTACCGCCAAGATTAATCTTAAATTGATCCGAATCCGGAGGCGGGAAACCACTCTCAACAAGCAATGCAAGGAATTTCTCCCCTGCGCTGCTCTCCTGCCCGGTAAGATAAGATGCGGATGAATCGATCACCGCTGGTATTTCACCACTCTTAACAAATCCACTTCTGTTCTTCCCAAAGAATTCAACGGCCCTGTTCTTATCCAGCAGATCATGATAATGCTGATTCAAATAACTGAGCAGGCATCCGTAACAGGCGATCTCACATTCACAGGTTGTGAGTATATCAACAGCCCTGTCTATGATATCTTCCCAGTACTCCATGATAAGTTTCAGAAAACCGCTTCCTCCGGGTGCCGGATCGTAAAGCAGGCAGGTCTCAAGACCATTCTCGTCTTTGAGTATGCTGTATTCAAGTTCCTGATTATTCAACTCAAGCACTTCCGCTGCTCCCAGCAGAACTGATTCAATGATATTTACCGCAAGGCCATCTTCTTCGAACGGACCGATTCTAAGAGTATCGGAGATGACTTCGGAATGCAGAGTGAACCATTCAGGTTCATTTCCGCAGCTTGTCCTGTGCCGCTCAATGAAATCCTCTATTTCAGCCTGACTCTGAAAAGGTGACCTAACCCCGCCGCACACGGAGCATATGGGAAATCCGCAAAATGCTTTTCCCTGCGGAACAGCATCTCCGAATCTCTTCGGACCTAAATTCACAAGCCTGAGCCGTTCTTCGTGCAGGAACCGATAATCAATCGATCCCACAGTACCGTAACTGCCTTCTTCATGCCTTCCCAGAGGTATGACATGCTCGGCAAAGGACACACGGAACCTGTAGTCATTCTGATCGTTTATCTGCCCTGCGTCATCAAGACTTACGTCAACCAGCCGAAGTGATCTTACCTGATGCCAGTCCGTAGTACCTCCAACAGTACTCTGAGAAGTGGCATCGATCAGACGCCCTGATTCAGGATCGAATTTCATCTCGGCTATGAGCCGGGAGGTTGAGAATTGCGGATCCTGCGCCTGTCATCCTTTTCAAGGCGCTCGCCCTTCTGCTCCTTTTCCAGAATTTTTCTTACAATGCTCCTGTATGATTTTACCTCAGACAACAAACCGGCAGCCACACTCTGCAGATCCCGCGGCATTTCAGCAAGCATCAGACGCAATGCAGGTTTAGACACGACTTCAGCGTACTCCTTCGACCAGTTCATCAGAAAAGTCTTCTCCAGGCTTTCAAGGAGTTCTTTTCTATGTTCACGCAGAAGATCGGCAAAATCCGAGAAATCCTGAACCTCTTCCCTGACCACAGACTTGCCATCATCATTCTGTTCTTCCAGATAGGAACGGATATAAGTAGGGAACACCCTTTCCAGTATTTCCTGATCACTTCCGCATAGCCTTCGAAGTTCAGTAATATCATTGAAATATTTAGTAATTAACATTGAAAACGCTAGCTTCTTAGCCAGCGTTTTCAGGTAAGCCCTGGGGAGGATATGTTCTCTTCATTCGACAGTATCTCAAGCACCATCACCGAGAAGCCATAGATGACTTGGGATTAATTCTATTGACGAATAGCAAATGTAGAGTTAAAATAAACAATAGGTATAAACAATAGGTAATATTTCGAATATTCTGTCTGATGATATTGTTGCAGGTTTACTTGCCCAATATTTGTGCGAAAGGAGAATGAAATGGTCATGGAGGTAAAGAAAACAGCGGTTTACTCAGTCAGTGATAGTGATATGGTTATAACTGTTAAAATCGGAGAAGGAAAAATCGGCTCATCGACAGCAATATTCAAGCCTGTGGACCCTGATACTTTTACACAAACACTGGCCATAGGTGAGATCAAGAACAAATCCATTGGTAAGGGTAGCAAGTATCAGGGAGGCAAACTCATAATTGAAACCATGATCAGTTCTCTGAAACCTTCAAATAATCAAATCTCAGTCGATTACGAAATTATCGGAGGATCTTGGAGCACGGTACATCCTAGTTTCAGGGAAGAGAATGTCGTGAGTAATACCATTGTGACCATACTTGAGGTCGACTTATTATGAAACCACTTCACACTGAAAAACGAAATAGTATCTCTCGGCGGAGGATATCTGTCATACCTTTACTCGTACTATTTGCTCTGGCACCGGCTTTTGCAATCATCGAAGAGAGCGAAAACCATTCCCTATCCATTACCATCTCTGAGCTGCGTATTCCGGTATCCCCGGCATTTCAGCTACTTCATAGATCACCAGCGGTAATCACACGGCCCCAGACTCCTAGAGCCGTATTGGTCAGCTTGACTGATGCCATTCAAAATCTCGGAGACGCGAGCATCGCAATGGAGTTCTCGCCGTACTGGATCTTCTCACATCCCGGAATAAGCTTCGAGGATTATTACAATCCATCGCCAGGGAACTCGCTATTGATGAACTCCTCCATCTCAATCGGCTTTGATAACCTGAGTGATTCGCTGGGCACGAAGATGGCGGCAGGGTTCAGAACTGTTGTATTCCCTGGTTCTCCTGGCATGTCGGTAAGAAGGGTCAGAACCCAGTATTCCAGAATTGTATTGACTCCGATGATTCTCCGAATGTGCGAGTATGACATACAGGAAAACGACAGCATCGATAGACTGCTACTCGCTATAGAACACCACTTAGAAGAAATACGCCAAAACCCCGAATTACATCGGGACCTGACAGGACAAGATCTTATAAATGCGGTTAATGAAGCAGATAGCCTAATTCAGAGCTTCATAGAACAGGCCTCTTCGGACTCCACTGCTCTTGCAGGTGCAGTGTACATAAGAACCTTAGAAATGGCTGATGCCTATACAGAAATACGTCTACAGGAGTTATCTACAGAAGTACAGGAAGCTGATCTGTCCAGAAATGGTTTCATGTTGGAAGTGGCAGGAGCTTCTGCATCCAGTTTCCAGGATAATAGGTTCGACAATCACGAATTTACCAGCTATGCGGTTTGGGTCACCCCCGGCTATGCAAGTAACTCGCTTGAATTCCTCGGAGTCTTCAGAGTAATCAGAGAACTCGACCTCGATCAAACCTACCTGGACTACGGCGTTAGAACAGGAGTTTCCTCCAGGTTCTTCACTCTCTCAGCAGAGGGTCTTCTCAGAAGTGGTGACAACGACTCTTACAGGATAGCTGCTAACGCAGAGGTCAAGATTACTGACGATCTGTATGCGAGCATCGTTTTCGGGAAGGATTTTACCGTAGAGGGAGATGAGGGGGATCTTCTTTCGCTGTTCAGAGTAGACTACAACCTGGGTGGGCTGACAAGAATCCTCTTCGATTAGAAGTCTCCACCGGGTACAATGCGCCGGCAGAATACCTATTATTAAGGTAAGACCACGTAATTTCCGACCATTCCAAAATCGGGGGGTTTTGCATAACTGACAAAAGTTAGAGCAAGAGGTGTGTAGTTCCCCGAAGGTTCCCTGTGCTGATGATGCTCATGAGGTGGTTGTGCAATTCGATCTATTACCGAATGATGCAGAACACTCCCTCTTCTAATCGCTCGGTTCTTTTTCCTGAAAAAACTGAAAATTAATCCACCCTCAACATTGTGCATTAAACCCAACGGGTCGGGTCGCAGCTTCTGTACGAGCTCATCTTTCAGTTGCAGTTCACCGTCCACTTTGGACAGCATCCATTCAAGAGTGATGTCACCAATGGACGAGTCATCATCCCTGAAAGAACCTCCGATATCGGAATGGACTCCCGGGAACCAGACCTCCTCAACTATCGTATCTTTGCTCTTCGCTTGATCCTTTAGAAGGTGAGGGTAAAACTGAGTTCTCCTCTCGTCGATGGATACCGCATGATAAATGCGATTCACTTCCGGGAAAACGGACATCCGATGGAACCTGTGGCTCAGCTTCCTGCGTATGTCATTCGTTCTCGTCTGCTTGCCAATAGAACCAACCGTATCCCATACACAAATAGCCTCAATGGAGACTTTTCTTGAACCGTAATCCTTCCTCAGTTTTACGAGCTTCTGCCTGTACCGATCGGATTTTCTGTTTGACTTGTAGGTCCTCCAGAACATGGATATGACTCTCTTGGATGAGTTCGGCGGAGCCAGACCGCAGAGGCTGACCATACTTGCCAGGCTGCGCACGGTGTATGCTCCGCGGCTGAAACCAAATAGATAGATACTGCCATCTCCCTCGAAACTATCTGAAAGGAATCTGAAACCGTCCAGCACATTGATGGACAAACCGCGTCCGAACGCACTTCCGCGAAGCCAATTACCGAATTGGGTGCCAACACCCTTATCGTAAGCCTTGATCTGAGAATCAGTCTCTTTGAGCATTTGAAAGATCTGAAATACATTTGTGCGGTTTTTGGGCGTATTCCTCGTTCCGTCTGAGCAGAATACGATGTTCTTCATAATCGCCTCCTCGTACATTGAACCAATAACAGCTATCCACCAATCCACTTACAAATAGTACCATGTCCGGTTACGAGCACCTGTTTCCTTGCCCGTGTAACGGCTACGTATAGCAGAGCTCGCTCAGACTTCTCCTGCTCTTTAAGAGTAACAGCATCGCTTCCTGACATTGCCCTGGTCAAAGGCATAACACCATCGTTTACACCAGCAACTATCATTGTGTCGAATTCCAGTCCCTTCACTCTGTGCATTGTCGCCAGCCGGACTCCGGGAGAGTTTCTATCCTCTTCTTGATCCGGTTTAACAAAACAGGTGGCGATTCCGCGTGAAGCAAGCTCATCAGCGTACTGTTTCAGGAGAGATTTAGTTCTGGCTGCGATGCAGACGCTGCTCATCTGCCCGGGACTGGCAAGCATGGGAACAAGCCTGCTGACAATAAACTCAATCTCTTCATCAAACGATTCAAAAGCGTGTATTTCAGGAGGTACTCCATGTACGAGAGATCTGTATCCCTTCTGAGTATCTATCCCTCCATCAAGATCATCAAAGCTCAGACCAGAAAGCAGCCTCATTGCCCAGTTCCTGTTCTCCTCAGTCGTTCTATAGTTGATCCTGAGTTTTCTGCCTCTGCCCCGTATGTTGATTCCTGCTCTGCTAAGAACAACCCGTTTCCCGTATATCCTCTGATGAGCGTCTCCGACTATGAAGATATCGTTACCTTCTTCGGGTACAATCTGCCGGATCAGCAAAAATTCCTGAGGACCCATATCCTGTGCTTCATCAACAACTACAGCTTTGTAGGGCAGCATGCCGGGTTTCGATTCGAGAATATGCCTTACATCCCGCATGGCATCTGCTGGTTCACGCAGACCTGCTTCATCAAGGAGCCTTCTGTACTCTTCGAATACTTGCCAGATATCTTTCCGCTGCCTTCTTGTTAGCCTTGTTCCCCGACCGGTACGGGAGCATTTGAGATACTCCCTGAGTGTATCTATCCCCTGAGGTTGAATGACTCTTTCCCATTCTTCCCTGAAGAAAGATTCCTGATAACCTTCAGGCGTAAGAGACAGAGCCTTTTCCCACAACTCCTTTGTTACTTTCCCGTATGCTATCCGGCAGCCGTACCTGTTCCTCTTCAGGAAATTCCAGACCCATTCATCAAGGTTAACTACTTCAATTCTCTTCATGACTTCTGCGGAAGTAATCTTTCTGAGATTCTCCCTGATATCTCCTGCGAGATTCCTGGTGAATGTAGTGAAAAGTATCCTGTCATGCGGACTGGTGAAAGGATTCTCAGCCAGCCATTTTGCCCTGTGCATCGCAACAACTGTTTTTCCGGTACCTGCACCTCCCAGAACTCTAACAGGACCGTTCCAGTCTCTCTCAACAAGCCTTCGCTGTGATGGATGCAGAAAAACCCGCCATTTCTCAAGTGGAGCAGCAAGCATCTCTGCAAGCTCAAGCTCATCATCAACTACCCAGAAGGAACGTTTTGAGCCTTCTCTTTCAAGAGCAGTACTGAAATCATCTGTATCTATATCCGCATCAGCTGTTACTTCACTGAGTATCTCTTCCAGATCGAATCCGGCATTGAACATCTGCAGGCACTCCAGCGCTTCTTCAGGCAGCGATGCCGATAAATCATCAAGCTCCTCCTCTGAAGTAAGACTTCTAACCAGGGGGATCATTATTTCCGGTACACCGAATTGTCTGAGATGCCTGTCTTTCAGTTTTCTGAAGATACACAGTTCAGCCTTCACTGAAGGAATCTCAACAACCGCCCCGGAAGCTTCAACATCCAGAACCTGAAGGCTCCCTGTCTCCGGGTGTATTACAACCTTGCGTCTTCTTGCCCAGTCATAAGCTTCATCATGATGATCAACCCAGAGAAGAATGAATGTGCTGCCGCCATCAGGCCTGTGAACAATACCCCGGTATGCCTGATCGATACGGACAGACCAGATATGACTGTCATGAGAATCATGGATACGCTCGTAATTAATACCGTTCGACCTTGGATTCAGTTTGAACTTCTTGATGAACTCCCTGACTTTCCCCTGCTGTTTCTTCGGTATCCGGGAATAAGCAGACAGGAAATCACTTCCCAGCGCGACTACCATTTCACTCATGACTGTTCACTCCCTTCTGCTGCTGTGCGGAGGGCTGAGATGAAAGCAACCGGCCTCTCCTCTGCCTGCTCTGGTGTAAATACTCTCCATCCCTGACGCTGGAACTCCTCACGACAGAAAACCTGAGATTCCATCAGAAGAGCTACCTTAGAATATTCCCATGCAAGCTCAGCCTGCCCGGCAACTGCTCCATCAGCTCCAGCAATTTCCCATCCTGTCTCGGGAGGATCAATACCCGACTCTCGTACTCTCTCCATAAGCGGATGCATCGAAGGGTCCGCAAGCTCCGAAGCTTCAGCCCATTCATCCGGCTCCGATGCAGTAACTTCAATAACTGCAGCTCTCAGGGGAATCACTCCAGCTGAAATATCCTGTTCAACTCCCTTAGCAGAAACAGCAATGCAGCCAGGAAGGAACTGGAACAGGTTAAGCATCCGAATGTATCCGTTCCATTCTTCCCTGAAGTTACGGGAGATTTTTCTGTCTTCAAGGAAGAGGAGTACTTTCATTAAGGCAAGGCTGCGTGATCTGATACTCTCATCTCCAGCAACCAGGAACATCTTCAATGGTCCGTCTTCTTTCATGCCATACTGCGAAGGTCCGTCTATTTCATCGGCAAGAGCTCTTCCAATATTCCCAGCCGTGCCAAAAAGATCTTCCTTCCAATGGAATATCAGGTTTTCATCTACACCGATAGAATTATCCATCCGAACAAGACATTGCACATATGCGTACTTCCTCCAGGATTCCTCCAAAGGCTCAGTCAGATATTTCTTGAACCATTCAAAACTGTCTCCATTCCGGAGAGCATCCATCTCCCTTATCTTAAATCCATCAAGCAGACTTCCGAACAATCCTGAACTCCGCGCCACAGACAGAAAATCCACGAACCAGTTATCCTCACTGCGGGAAATATCATTCCAGGAGAGTGACCATACCCTGTACTCCCCGCTCCTTACAATCGCCGTTCTCTGTGCCATATCAAGACCGATACGATTCCTGTGAAAAGCGAATCCATCCGTGAATACCGCGATGGGTTTAACATCGGAAGAGGGCAAAGCCGGTCTGAACACAAAATCAGCTCTCGAGGGTACTGACACACCGTCAAACGAACCAAGCGATACCTGGGGTTCGATGTGCCACGCGAAAGAACCAGCCTTGAGATAATATCCGGGGCTGCCGTTCACAATCTGCTTGCGCAGGCTGAAACACTGATCCCCGACCTTTGTTTCAGACAGAGCTTCCACGAACAGCTCTTCAAGCTCACTCTCAAGCAGGGAATTTATGCTAATGTCCCGAAGAGAACGTACCTGTTTGAGTTTACCTTCTCCAGCAAGTATTTCCGAGAGAAACCGCAAAGCCTCATCCCTTGAAATGCTCTGCATATCGTAACTCTGTCTGTATGCGTAAAGGCAACTGTAACATCCATCCTTATCTGGATCCAAAGTACACTTGCACGATCTCATCCTGTCCAGTGATAATCGAAGTACTTCCATCAATCTCGAAGGATCCTTCATAAGATCCTTCAGATATCCTGTACCCCCGGGAACGGTATCGTACAGCACCAGATACTTCTTACGGAATACCGAATCCGGCGCGGGTTCATCAGCGGTAGTAATGTGCAGATGATCTACAGCCCCGCCGTACCTGAGCCGAAGACCAAGCTGAAGAGCTGCGATAAAGGAATTGATCATTCTCTCAGAGGCAACAAGAGAAGAAACCGGTAACAAAAACCGAACAGCCTCGGATGTGAAATCCCGATACAGATACAGAGTGGTCAGAAATGTGGAATCATCCTCTTTCTTCCGGGCGGTACAGGTAAGCGCGTGCTTAACCTTACCGTTCTTTCCCTGAACCTTTCCGCAGGATTTACATAACTTGAATCCTGTCCGGGGTAATTCCTTCCCTGCAATAGACACCTGTTCCCCGAAAGGGCTCCTCTCACCAAAATTAATATCCCTGAACGTAACCTTCCGCAGGAACTCAAAACCAAACGGAACATCCTCAGTATCAAGTTTCCAGGCACCGGCAACATCCCCCCCTTTGAAATCCACAAGCATCTGCCTGTTAAAGAAGAGGGGAGTTCTCTCATCCCTGTCATCCGCTATCCTGCTGCCGCGATCACTGGTAGAAGCGTACACCTGACGCAGCCGCACCATCTGCCGCCGCTGTCCTGCATCGATCCATAGGGTACTTCCGCACACGGGACAGGCTGTCTTGGTGTCCCCGGAGCTTGCCAGCTCCATATGCGAACAGGCATCACAGAATCTCCAGTCTTCAAGATCGGAGAGTTTCATATCGACCTGATCGATCACAACTTTTCTGCCGCCCGCGTAAAATGTACTGGCCGGAACCAGCTCTCGGATAGCAGCAGAAGATGCACGTTCGTATTCGTACGTCCAGGTCTCCCACTGCCCCTTCTCGTTCTCCCGTTTCTCCGGTTTTCTAAAGATTATGGATCGAAGCTGTACTCCCGCTTCCGGGAATGCGTAATTCGGCAGCAGCCCCTCATCGGTGAAGAAGTTGAATGTTATTTTCTTGTCCATATCCCGAACCAGATTCTGATATGCTTTTTTCTCTCGAAGCAGCTCATCAAGCTCCTCCTGCCAGTCCAAACCCCTTGCTACCTCTCCCCTCTTCTTCTTGATCCGGGCGCTAAGAGTCCTTACACTGCCCTTGAAAGAGTTCCGCTCAGCAAGGCAACTGACAAGTCCGTTCAGTATCCTCCATGCAAGGCTTCCCTCCATATTCTCATCACCTGTGATGAACTTACGCAGATGATCCAGACTGTCTCCGGAAAGCTCATTCTCAAAAAGAATAGCAAAACCATCCAGCAGTTCCTGCCTGTTCCTCTGCAGGAACCTTATGAGGTTCCAGGGGAATCGAGAAAGGTTCTTAGGTTCCATACCGCTGAGCACCTGCCCCAGCTTAGGGGGCACAGCCCCCGCAGGAAGACCGCTCTCCACCCACCTGTCCATGCAATATGCTGCAAGCTGCCTCTCCAGCACCGCGCTTGCACCAAGGAACACATCAGGAGGAGTAATCGAACCTGCAAGCATTTCAAGCGGATCTGAGAAGAAATACAAGTCATGAGGTTTACCAGAAGCTACAGTCAGGCTCAATGAATTGCCGTCACGACGCCCAGCGCGTCCGGTCCTCTGCAGATAATTAGATCGGGAAGGTGGAACAGAACAGAGTATCAAAGAGGAAAGATCACCGATATCGATACCCATTTCAAGTGTTGGAGTAGAAGAAAGAAGGTTCGGATACCATGGTTTCCGGGGTAGATCGGGAAGCGGGGAACGGAACTCCCGCTCAAGCTTTTCCCTCTCCTCCCTGTTCAGAAGACCGGTATGCTCATGAGCGAAAAGTCTCTGAACATCTCCGGATGAGTAAAGCCTCCTGTAATAGTCATCTCCAGATTCAAAAGGCACGAAGTGCCCCGAACAGTGCGCTCGAAGACAGGGAGCACCTTCCCATATTTCAGATTCAGATAAACTCGCAGAGGCAATGTAACCGCACCTGGAACACCGAAACAACTGAACGGAACTGCTCACTCGAAGAACCGATGGTAATAATCCCCATGCTGTCCCGGCTGAAGTGCTGCGAGCCTCAAGCACTCCAGCATCACACAAACCATTAAGCACTATCTCCCAGATAGTATCAGCATCACCAGTTACAAGCACATTCAGTTCCGAAAAGCACTTATCTGACCAGACCTGATACCAGCTCTTTCGGGAAGAGGTTCGTGCGATAACTCTCTCAAACCGGTCTTTCTTTGTCCTGTCAGCTGGAAACGAAGGAGCACGAGTCCTGGGACCGATGTTGGGCATCCATGATATATGCTTCTGACTCAGAAGATAAGAAGTCCCATCCGATTCAATGTAAGAATCAAGAATCGGCTGAAGCACAGCCCCTCTGTTCTTCATATGCATTACAAGACCAGCAAGGAAAACCAGCAACCGCTGCCGATCCAGTTTCCGCAGCGATCCCACCTTATTCCGGAGAGGTTCCAGCAATAAATCGGCACACTTCTCAAGCAATGAAGAATCGAGAGATACAATGGATGACCCCGACCGCTCAAGTGTCCTACCTATCCTGGCGCTGAAGCAGTACTCGCTCATGATCTCCCAGGCAACTCTGGAATCAACTCTGTATTTCAACCTGGAACCATCAGGGATTTTCCCGGTCTTAAGCATCAATTCGTAATCCTGGAACCAGAGCATGTTCGGTGCTATGAAAGTACTGATGTACTCAAGAGGATCGAGCTTACCTGACCAGTACTCAATGAAAGCCCCTGGTAGAGAAGACAGTTCAAGCTCATCACCTTTCTCTGACAAAAACTTCTGAATCGCAATCCGAAGGTTGAACCTCCAGGTCCGTGCCGCGTAGAATCCTGCCCGGTGAGCGGCATCCTGAACGGAATCAGAGAATGTAAGAAGTTTTCTATCAGTATTGAAGGGAGATGACATAAGCTGAGATATCATCACGCTCGTAAGAGTAGCAGCCCTGGCACCCATAATAGTCAGGCTGTCATGACCGCTGCAGTAAGGGCAGTTATGAGAAGCAATCGTCACACCCTTACGCTTAGCTGTATTATCAGGAATGAACACATTAATCAGAGAGTTACTTCCACAACCTGAACATTTTTCCCTGTCACCAACATCAAGATGCAGGCAGGAAGTGCACAGCCTGTAACTCATCCCCGGTATTCCCAGATCAAACGCGTCACGCTCTTCAGGGAACAAGAAAACTACATCCTTGCCTGAACTGAAGAATTCCCGGTAATATTCCCGAAGATCACAGCGTATCCTGCTGTCAAGTTTTCGGACAATGCCACCCCATCCTGTAGCACCGCACTCCCTGCAGTGGATAACAGGCAAATGTACATGTAGCTGTTCTTCATTCAGATCGTCTGCAAAACGCAAACGGGGTGAAGTAGAAACGGAAGCAACCAGTCGTCGAAGTTCCCGAAGCCACATCTGCAGCCTGACATGAACCAGAGGAGAAAAGGAATCAGAACAACGCGAATGGGATAGAAGTGAAAGCATGCTCATCAATATAGCTTCCTGTAATTCAGGAGAGGCTTCAGCAAAACTGGAGTCCAATCTGCCGAGATCGACAATGACGTCAGATAGCGGCAGAACTGAATCTTCCAAAGTCGTTAAAAGATCTCTGAATAGAGCGTGTCGTTTAATACGCTTTCCAAGCTCAACTCTCCAGGATTCTTCAAACTCGAACTCACCGAACCACAGCACAGCCTGATCATGCAGATAATCTCCAAGGTTCATGGATGCAGATGGTATAAATTCCTCAATACCGGCATCGGGAATCCCGAAGTACTCAACCTCAGTTCCCTCAAGGAACTCGGAAGCGTTCTGGCGGGATTCGGTAATAACGGAATCAGCACTGAAAGTTTCACCGAAAACCTTGGAAGCATAGGCAACAAGAGAAGAAGCTGACTCTTCTCCCCCGAGAGTAGCGGATGTTCCGATACAGCACAGATAATCAGCAGGAGTAGAAACCCTTGCTTTAAGACGGCGGATTAAACAGGCAAGATCCGTTCCCTGAGCACCATCGAAAGTATGCAGCTCATCAACAACCAGATATTTCAACGATTCAGGTGAATTATGCTTCCATAACGGGAAATCAGAAGGACGGATAAGCATATAATCAAGCATCTTGTAGTTGGTCAGAAGAATATCAGGAGGAGAAAGGCGCATCTTTTCTCTATCGGTAATAACTGAATCGGCAGTCATCACCCGATGGATGGTCTCACCTTTCTGACCAATGTACAGTCCCGCAGTAACTCTTCCTTTCAATGATGGATTGTCATGAATCAATCGAGCTATCCTGCCGGCCTGATCGGTAGCAAGTGCATTCATAGGGTAGATAATGATGGCTTTTATGCCATTTGAATCAGCATGCCTGCGGCAGTAGTCAAGAATGGGCAAAAGGAAACACTCAGTCTTACCCGAACCGGTTCCAGTGGCAACGATAGTAGAGAGAGGATCAGATACTCCAAGCCGCTGGAATGATTGCGCCTGGTGAAGATGAGGTGTAAAGCCAAGTGGGATCTCTGGGAAGAACTCGCCCTTGTGAGGACCTTTTCGGAATGGTAATCCAAGAGATAAGTAAGGACCTTTGAAAACACTTCCCTCTTCTGAGAAAAGCTGATCAAGAGCGTTGTGGAACAAAGGAGTGGTAATAGGAAAGGTTGTGCGGAGGTATTCCCTGATGGCCCGGCTGATCTGAGATGAGAGGATAGAAGGAATCATTCATGGCTCCAGATGTTTGAGTTACATATCAATAACTATAAACATTCATGAGAGGCAAACGCAGTGTCCATAGAATCCATGGCAGGTTTTTTATGCAAGGACATTCTGTCGTTAACTTTATTTAAACTGGGTTTACGTGGAAAAGAGTGGAAACACTATCATTTTTTAAGGTAGATTGTGAAGAGAAGAATAAATGTATTTGTTGAATAGAGCTACACATATTGGTTCACTAGATCTTGGAAAAAGTCTGAAGTATAATTTGTATCATTTTAATGAGATCTTCATTAGATCATTCACTTACAGTCCGGTTGTATTTATAAGACGGAACATTTTCAAGTAAAACAACTTGAAAATAGTATTGCCGAAAATTAAGAAGAACTTGACGGCAAGGAAGATAAAGGAATTACTTTCCAATCTGGACTCTAACACAGGAGCAATTCACACCAAGATCAGAGTGACCTTCATCACTATGGAACCGCTTGGAGAGTGGTAACAAGCTCTAACCTTCGACTATACAACAACAAGAATATCTATTATTATCAGTCGAACTTGGCATAGAAGACTTCTCCCGTTTATGTAAGAATATACTGGAGAAACATTCCTAATGCATGATAAACGAGGAGATAGCATCCGCAAACATATTAACTCATTAACAACATCAATGGTTGAAGACGAGCTTGGCGATTTTCTGAAAAGAGTCAAATGTTTAATAAAAGACTCTGTACAATCTCTCATTTCGTTCTTACCTTCAATACATCAGGAACTCTTAGAAAATCATTTTACGGGTGGCAAGTTTGTCAGAACCCAGGCAATGTTTCTCCTCGCACGTTGTGTTGAACGTAATGATATCAATTATCTCGTACAGACTGCAAGTGCCCTAGAATTAGTTCATCGTTCCACATTGCTTATCGACGATATGGTAGATTGCTCAAGTTCAAGGAACGAAACACAATCCATCTACATCGATTTTGGTCCTAATAAGACAGCTTTTTTATCGCATATTTTCACTGCCATGGGTGTGCGTTTATGCCCTGACCCACTCAAGCAAGATCTTCTTCATGCTTCTGAGCAGCTTAATATCGGTCAGTTAGCAGAACATATACACTCATATAATTTTACCTCTGCAATAACTGTACTGGATGACTTTATTCATGTTGCATCATTAAAGTCCGGAAGCCTTGGAATGTTTGCCCTTCTGGCTGCTTTGAACTATCAGTATTGCCGTGATGCCAACGATCTTGGCGTTGACCTCATTGCCCATAATCTGGCAATAGCATACCAAATAGCAAACGATCTTGATGATTTAACACCATGGATTCAATCTAATGTTGAGGATATGCCGAATGATGTTACAAATTGTTCTCCATCGCTACCGCTCCTCCTGGCACGGCAACTTGCCGTAACAAACCAAATCCATATTCGTGCTTTCAATATCTCTTGGAGTGGTCAAGAAGCTTACTTACGTGACCTGCTTCGTGAATCAGGAATAATCCAGACTTGTTATCAGTATATTGCCAAGTATCTTGAAGATGCTGTTACCAGCATTAGATCATCATGGCCAGCAAATTCTTATTCGAACCTCTTCCAAAAGCTATGTTCCTCAAAATGGCTCAGTTCCTATATGGGCACAGCAAGCGAGGGTTTTAAAGAGACAATGATGAATTCGAAAAAGGAGTGCGATAAATATGAACAACAGTGATAGATCCATAACAGCTTCTCAACAGAGAACGTTCCGCCTTTCAATTCGCGGGGCAATCATGGCTGGTATTTTTGGAGGACTTATTTTTGGTGTAAATTTTGGATTTCAAACCTTGGTCGGCATATTTGGAATGCCAGGAGCTTCGGGGTTAATTACCGGGCTAACAGTCCCCTTTGCCCTTGCATTAGTATCCCAAATAAACAAGGAATGGGGAACAGCAACGGTAACATGGACCCTTTATAGCCTACTTGCGATTCCCACACTTCTTATGGGACTTCCAGGACCCTACAAACTAATTTTGGGGTTCTTTGGCGGGCTCGTATACGACATCAGCTACTGTGGTCTGCGCTTTCGCAAAGCAGGATTATACTTAGCACTTGCCTTATATACGCTAGTTCTTGCACTAGGTTTCTATGGAGTATGGAAGTTCGGTCTCTTTCCCAATATGACGCAGGAGCGAGTTCTGCAGGTGCTTGTTATTGTTTCCGCAGTATTCTTGATTGAGGGCATAGCAAGACCATTTCCGAAAAGGGTATCGTAACTCAAGGTTTTGCTGGTCTGTCAGCCTG
>CBDVBK010000052.1:0-24722 GCA_965372215.1 uncultured bacterium
CACGAGGGCAATCCGCACATAATTCCATGGTCGAATCTGCGTCTGAATGCCTCTTTGGCAACGCTCACGCAGATCATTTATCCTGAAACGCCTTAAGATACAGGCCCAACCTCAATCGAGCTTGCAATTGTAAGCTCAAATGCATAGTGTAGATTGTCAGAATGAAGAAGCAAAGGACGGGGAAAACTCGTCACTCACAAGAAAAGAAATGAAATAGAAATTAGGAGAGTAATTTCACCGTTAACAGCATACAGCAGCCTTGCTACTGATGCTGAGCGTTAGCCCTTCAAAATATGAATCAGAACAATCTGCAAACTAAAGTCGGTAATTTTAAGGATTGATAATGGCTAAGAAAACAGCAACACCGAAAAACGATAAAGGCTTTGAAGAGTCCCTATGGGATTCCGCTAACCGGCTGCGGGGCAGCGTCGAATCTTCTGAATACAAACACGTGGTGCTGAGCTTGATCTTCTTGAAGTTCGTCTCGGACAAGTTTGAGGAGCGGCGCACGGAGCTGATTGCGGAGGGTAAGGCACCATATATCGACATGGTGGAGTTTTACACCATGAAGAATGTTTTCTACCTGCCGGAGACTTCCCGTTGGAGCCATATTCAGCAACACGCCAAGCAGGGAGATATTGCGATAAAGATCGACTCGGCCCTGACGGAGGTCGAAAAGAGCAATGTCTCGCTCAAGGGCGCTTTGCCGGACAACTATTTCTCCCGCCTCGGGCTGGATGGCAGTAAACTCTCAGCCTTGATCGATACGATCAACAATATCGATACGGTCCAGGACAAGGAGGAGGACGTGGTTGGCCGGGTCTATGAATATTTCCTGGGCAAGTTTGCCGCCTCCGAGGGCAAGTTGGGGGGCGAGTTCTATACGCCCAAGTGCGTAGTCAACCTGATCGCGGAAATGATCGAGCCCTACAAGGGCAAGATCTACGATCCCTGCTGCGGTTCGGGTGGAATGTTTGTGCAGTCGCTCAAGTTTGTGCAAAGCCACCATGGCAATACCAAGGACATCTCGGTGTACGGGCAGGAGTTCACCTCCACCACCTACAAGCTGGCCAAGATGAATCTCGCCGTGCGCGGGCTCTCGGCCAATCTCGGCGAAGTCCCCGCCGATACCTTCTTTAAGGATCAACACCCTGACTTGAAGGCCGACTACATTATGGCCAATCCGCCCTTCAACATGAAGAACTGGCGGGCCGCCGATGAGCTGGTCCACGACTCCCGCTGGAACGGCTACGAGACCCCGCCCACCGGCAATGCAAACTACGCCTGGATTCTGCACATGGTCTCCAAGCTCTCCGAACACGGTGTGGCTGGTTTCGTCCTGGCCAACGGCTCGATGTCGACCAATACTTCCGGCGAAGGAGCAATCCGTCAGAAGATGGTGGAGAACGATCTGGTGGACTGCATGATCGCGCTGCCCGGCCAACTCTTCTACACCACCCAGATTCCCGTCTGCCTCTGGTTCCTCACTAAGAATAAGAAAGCTGACAGCGAACGCGGCTACCGCAATCGGGAGGGCGAGACCCTCTTTATCGATGCCCGCAAGATCGGCTCTATGATCAGCCGCACCCAAAAGGAACTCAGCTCTGAGAACATCGCCGCCATCGCCAGAACTTATCACGCCTGGCGTGGAGAGGCGAAAGACGGTGCCTATGAAGACCAGGCGGGTTACTGCAAATCCGCCACGCTCGAAGATATGCGGAAACACGACTTCGTACTCACCCCTGGTCGTTATGTCGGCACAGCTCCAATCGAAGACGACGGCATCCCTTTTGAGACCAAGATGACTGAAATGAGCCAGAAGCTTTACAAGCAGATGGAGGAGTCTGCCAAGTTGGATGATGTGATTCGGAAGAACTTGGAGGGGTTGGGTTATGGGGAGTGATCCAGAGTATACTGGGCCAGCCTTAGTAGGTGTGAATCCATCTTGGCCGATCATGACACTGGAAAACATCTGTGATGATATTTTCGATTGTCCACACTCAACGCCTAGGCTTTCTAACGACGGCTATTATATGGTCAGAACACAAGATATCCGGAAGGGTTTCTACGACACACAAAATTCAGTAAAAGTCTCTAATGAGTCTTACATTCAGCGAACAAAACGAGCGAAACCTCAGCACGGAGATATCCTTCTAAGTAGAGAAGGAACCTACTTTGGAGATGCCGCAGAAGTCCCTAAAGACATACAACTTTGCCTCGGGCAAAGAATAGTTTTGCTTCGCCCCTGCCAAGAACAAATAAATCCTACGTTTCTTCGAATCTGGATGAACTCGAAGAACTTCCAGAATTACCTGCTTGCGTTTAGAGATGGAACTGTAGCGGAGAGATTAAATCTATCCACGATTAGAAAGCTGCCAATTCCAGTTCCTAGCCTAGAAGTTCAGGCTCAAGTAATTTCTTTTATAACCCCACTTGAAGGGAAAGAAACATTGAATCGGCGAATGAATGCGACACTGGAAGGGATGGCGCAGGCGCTCTTCAAAAGCTGGTTTGTGGATTTTGACCCGGTGATCGACAATGCCCTCGCTGCCGGCAATCCGATCCCCGAGGAGCTCGCCGACCGCGCCGAAGTCCGCCGCAAAGCCCTCGCCGAGAGCTCCGCCAATCGCGAAGCCGCCAAGCAGTTCCCCGTCGCCTTTCGATTCACCGAAGAAATGGGCTGGATTCCGAAGGGGTGGGAGGTGAAGGCCCTTGATGAAATAGCAGACTACAGGAATGGACTAGCACTTCAAAAGTTTCGACCCAATCCTGGCGAGAGCCCTCTGCCTATTGTCAGAATAGCCCAACTCAAAAACGGCGAGGCTACGTGGGATGAAGTGGCAAGTCCAAGCATTGCTCCGGAATGCATCATCCATGACGGAGACGTAGTCTTCTCATGGTCAGGTTCTCTCATGATCGATCTTTGGTGTGGAGGTAAAGCAGCACTAAATCAGCATTTATTCAAAGTTACATCAACTGACTTTCCAAAATGGTTCTATCTAAATTGGTCTAACGAACACCTTCATAATTTCCAAAGAATCGCAGCTGATAAAGCTGTAACAATGGGCCACATCAAGCGCAGTCACTTATCAGAAGCAGACTGTGCCATCCCTGACAGCACTCTACTTACAATAGGCTCTAAGATAATCAATCCATACATCGAAATAATCGTAAATCAAAGACTCCAGAACAGAACCCTCACAAACCTCCGCGACACCCTCCTTCCCAAACTCATCTCCGGAGAGCTTCGCATCCCCGACGCTGATAAACTAACCGAGGAAGCGCTGGTATGAAATTCACCGAAGCTCAACTCGAAGGTGCGATCAGGAATCATGATTAAGGACAAATTATGAGTGATGACATAAAAAAAGCTCAGCATTCAGCAGTTAGCTCTGAACATTCGCTGCAGGTGGGCGAGTTCCTCCTCTACACCACTGAGGACGGACAGTCCCGTGTGGAATGTCGTTTTGAGAATGAGACGATCTGGCTCTCTCAGGCGCTGATGGCGGAGTTGTTTGATCGCGATATCCGAACCATTAACGAACACCTAAAGAATATCTTCCAAGAGGAAGAGTTAAATCCAGAGGCAACTGTCCGGAAATTCCGGATGGTTCGACTAGAGAGCGAACGAGAGGTCTCCCGAGAGATTGAACATTTCAATCGGGAAGATTGATGAAAAAACAGAGCCAGGAGTCCATCATAGAAAACAATTCATCATTCAGCACTCGAAGTTCTAAATTCACCGAAGCCCAACTCGAAGCAGCGATCATAGAACTACTAGGCGAGGCGGGTTATCCCCATGTGCTGGGTGAAACGATTGAGCGGCAGCCGCAGGAGGTTTTAATCAAAGCCGACCTGCGGGCATTCCTGGCGAAGCGGTATGCAGCGGATGGAATTACATCGGGTGAAATCGATGCGGTAATTCGTCGGTTGGAAGCCTACTCTGCAGCGGATCTCTACGAGAGCAATAAGGCGATCATGAAACTGGTCTCGGATGGGTTTCTGCTCAAGCGCGAAGACCGCGACCGTAAAGACCTCTATGTGCAGCTTATCGATTATTCGGACCTGATTGCGTTTCGGGAACCGAAGGCGGGCGAAGTGCCTTTGATCGTGGCAGAGGACCCGGAAACCTACAGCACAAGTCTGAACATTTTTAAGATAGTTAACCAGTTGGATATTTACGGCTACGAGAAGCGGATACCGGATGCCATTCTCTATATCAATGGTCTGCCGCTGGTGGTGTTTGAATTCAAGAGCGCCATCCGTGAGGAGGCAACTATTCACGATGCCTTTGTTCAACTGACGGTGCGCTACAAGAGAGATATCCCGGAACTGTTTAAATACAATGCGTTTTGCGTGATCAGCGACGGGGTGAACAATAAGGCGGGTTCATTTTTCGCGCCCTATGAGTTCTTCTACGCCTGGCGGAAGACGGACGGCGGCGACCTGATCGAAAAAGACGGGATCGACTCGCTCTATTCCATGATCAAGGGATTGTTTCACCCGACCCGCCTCTGCGACGTGATTCGTAATTTTGTATATCTGCCCGACACCTCGCGGCAGGAGGAGAAGATCCTTTGCCGGTATCCGCAATACTACGCGGCGACCAAGCTCTATCTCAATATTTTACAGCACATGCGGCCAGAGGGCGATGGAAAGGGCGGCACCTACTTTGGGGCGACGGGCTGCGGCAAGAGCTATACAATGTTGTTCCTTGTGCGGCTGTTGATGAGGAGTGTGGATCTGGCGAGCCCGACAATCGTCTTGATCACGGACCGCACTGATCTGGATGATCAGCTCTCGGGTTTGTTTACCAATGCCAAGGGCTACATTGGCGATGAGTCGGTGATCAGTGTGGAGAGCCGGTCACATCTTCGCGAGTTATTGAAGGGGCGTAACAGCGGCGGGGTTTTTCTCACTACGATTCACAAATTTACCGAGGACACGGAGCTGCTGACGGAGCGCAACAACGTGATCTGCATCTCGGATGAGGCTCACCGCAGCCAGGTGAATCTGGATCAGAAGCTCAAGATTACCGAAGAGGGTGTGAAGCGGATTTATGGCTTTGCCAAGTATCTGCACGACTCGCTGCCGAACGCGACCTATGTGGGCTTCACCGGCACACCGATCGATGCAACGCTGGATGTGTTTGGCGAGGTGGTGGATGCCTACACCATGACGGAATCGGTGGCCGATGAGATCACGGTGCGTATCGTTTACGAAGGCCGGGCGGCAAAGGTGCTGCTCGACAACAGCAAGTTGGAGGAGATTGAAGACTATTACGCCCAATGTGCGGACGACGGAGCCAGCGACTATGCGATTAATGCGAGCAAACAGGCCAATCTGCAGATGACCTCTATTCTCGGTGATCCCGACCGTTTGAAGGCTTTGGCCGCAGACTTCGTCGACCATTATGAAGCGCGAATCGTAGAAGGCGCCACGGTTGCCGGGAAGGCCATGTTCGTCAGCAGCTGCCGCTCAATCGCCTATGATTTCTACAAGGAAGTGATTGCTCTGCGTCCCGAATGGGCAGAAGTAAATGTATACGCCGACGGGGAGGACCTCACGGAACAGGAGAAAAAGCAGATCATGCCCATGGAACGGATCAAACTGGTGATGACCCGTAGTCAGGATGATGAACCCGCTTTGTACGATATGCTGGGAACTAAAGACTACCGGAAAGAATTAGATCGTCAGTTCAAAACCGCCAAATCGAATTTCAAGATCGCCATTGTGGTGGACATGTGGCTTACCGGCTTTGATGTACCCTTCCTCGACAGCATGTACATCGACAAGCCTGTCAAACGGCACAACCTGATCCAGACCATCTCCCGGGTGAACCGGAAGTATCAGCAGAAAGAAAAAGGGCTGATTGTTGACTATGTCGGTATCAAGAAGCAGATGAACCTGGCTCTGGCACACTACTCCAAAGCCGACACCGCAAACTTTGAAGAAATCAAGCAATCCATTGTGGTGGTCAGAGATCATCTGGACCTGATGCGTGCTATCTTTCACAACTTCGACTTTGCCCCGTATTTCTCCGGTCAGCCCATCTTGCAACTGCACTGCCTCAACATGGCCGCGGAATATGTCCAGATTACCAACGAGTTCGAGAAACGCTTCATGTTCCTGGCCAAACGAATGAAAGCCGCCTATGACATCTGCGTCGGGTGTGATGAATTTACTCAGGACGAGCGGGACCATGTCCATTTCTATATGGCGGTTCGATCCATAGTCTACAAGATCACCAAGGGTGATGCCCCCGACCTCGTGCAAATGAACGCCAAAGTACATCAGATGATTGCCGAAGCTTTAAAGAGTGATGGGGTAGAAGAAATCTTCAAGATGGGGCAAGGGGATACCTCTGAGGTGGATATTTTCGACCCGGATTACATGGCGAAGATTGAAAAGATCAAGCTGCCGAACACAAGAATCAAGCTGCTCCAGCAGTTACTGGCCAGGGCGATTGCGGAGTTCAAGAAGGTCAACAAATTCAAGGGCGTTGATTTTTCCAAACAATTCAAAGCCCTGGTGGACAGATACAATGACCGAAGCGAGCAGGACATCCTCAGGAGCGAAGTGCTGGAAGACTTCACCGACGAGATTATCGACCTGTACCACGCCATAAAAAAGGAGAAAGACTCTTTTGCCGAACTGGGCATTGACCTCGAAGAAAAGGCATTCTACGACATTCTTAAAGCCCTCACCATTAAGTACGATTTTGAATACCCTGAGGATAAGCTCCTCGATCTCGCAAAAAAAGTAAAAATCATAGTCGACGACAAGGCCAAATACACCGACTGGAGCCAGCGCAACGACATCAAGGCTGAACTGAAAGTGGACCTCATCATCCTACTCGCTGAAAATGGATACCCTCCGGTCGACCGCGACGAGGTCTACAAAGAGATCTTCGAGCAGGCTGAGAACTTCAAGAAGTATCAAAGGCAAAGTACTGGCTAATCGGACAGCCGGGGTTCTTCTGATCACCGTCCAGCCATATTGTCTACCGGACAAGAATGTCGCCTTTCATGTCAAGCAAATGAAGTGGTGTCTTTGATTTTGAATTGACAATGCTCAATCAATGTTAGTAATATTCCTTAGTATACTACAGGGAAACAGAAGATACCGGAGAAATTGTAAATGAATCCAAAAAGAGTGCTCAGCAGGTACCTGCAAAGATCATACCGCTTCCCCTGGGTAAGACTTCGGGGCAGGAGAAACCTGATAATCAGGATGGACACAACGAACAGGTGTAATCTTCGCTGTTCGATGTGTTCCATGCGTTTGGCTGATAAGGATCCTGACCGGAAGTGGCACGATATAGATCCTGATTTATTTGACAAAATTGCCTCCGAGATGTTCCCCATAGCCTCTGTAGTTGGGCTCTCATGCGGCGCGGAGCTGTTCGTCAATCCGGATTTCGGCAGATATCTTGACCGCCTCTACCGGGCTGATGTGCCTGTCAGAGAGGTAGTGACTAACGGCATACTTCTATCTTCGGATAACATCGGCATCCTTCTTGAGTCCCCTCCTACTTCACTGTTCGTATCAATAGACGGAGCCTCTCCTGAAACTCATGCCAGAATAAGAGGCGGTGCGAACCTGGATCTTATCATCGGCAATATGAAGAAACTGGTATCCGAAAGGGACAGAAGAAGAATGAGATACCCGACGCTCTCTTTCAGTGTGACGCTGCAGAAAAGCAATTTACATGAACTGCCGGATATCCTGAAACTCGCCTCCGAAGTGGGAGCGGTATCCGTGGGCGTTGTTCCAATGGTGCCGTACTCAGGACTGAAAATAACCGGAGAAACTATCGATCCTGATTCACCGGAAGTTTCCAGGCAGATCCATCTGGCCAGCGACATCGCCTCCAAACTGGGACTAATTTTCAACTCCCCTTCTGCCCCTTCTCCGGAGAAGCTGTCCTCATGCTCCTATCTCGATAACTGGGTATACATAGACCCTGACGGCAGGATCAATCCCTGCCCGCACTGGAATACTTCCGAACCGCTCGGAAATATGACCTGTAACAGCTTTCACGAGATATGGAACGGCCCCGCTTACAAAGCGCTCAGAGACAGAATTTCAAGAGGAGTCTATACCAGCAACTGTGCGGTATGCCCGGAAATGTCACAATCTGGCAGTGAGATCCCGAAAAGCTGAGCAAATATCCGGATTAATCGAGAACGCTTCTGTAAACATCCATTGTCCGGTGTGCAGTTTCTTTCCAGGAGAAGCGCTTTGCCTGATTAAAACCCTTCTGTCGTAATTCATCTCCAATGGAAGGATTTGCTACAATATTCTCCATAGCGGAAGAGATATCGTCAACGCTGTATGGATCAACCAGTATTGCCGCATCACCTGCCACTTCAGGCATGCAGGATACATTTGAAGTAATAACCGGGCAGCCGCACCGCATTGCTTCAATGATCGGAAGACCGAAACCCTCATCGAGTGAAGGAAACAGAAACGCGGCAGCCGAGGAGTAAAGTCTCACCAGTTCTTCTTCTGATACACCGCCGAGTACGATAATGTTCGGTTCCGACAGAGTATTCCTGTTTCTCTCTTTAAAATCCGACAGGTGACTGGCAACACCCGTCAGCACCAGAACAAGGAAGTGTTCTTTCTTCTGTGACTCCGGCAGTGCAAGGTATGCTTGAAGAATCCTGTCCAGATTCTTCCGGGGATATGCGCTCCCCACATACAGAAAATATGAAGCTCCCTCAGGCAACAATTTTCTCAGTGATTCAGGCGGTAAATCCCTGTCCTGCCTGAACCCGCTCCCGGCAGCAAGCGGAACAACTTTAACCTTGCTCCTCACCATTGGATATAAACCACACAGCTGATTCGCAGTATACTCCGTTGGAACTATGATCGCTTTTGATTCTTCCAGAATGAAGGTAACGTTGGAATCGAATTCCTTCTTCGCATCTTCCCCCTGATAGTCATCCAGAGTGAGTGGAAAAAGATCCTGAACGGTAATGATACTGTTACACGCACCTGTTCTTTCCGCGAAAGGCTTTGTGACATGCAGGATATCAAAACTGTTTGCCTGATGTCTGATGATCATTGATCTCAAGAAGAGAATCAGTTTTATGAAAGAAGAGCCAAGAGCCAGTCTGTTCGGAAGTACAGATCTGATTTCAAGGTTCTGGTGGACACCAAATTCCTGTTCCAGTCTTCTCTTCCTTGATTTACTGAATGTGGAAAGCAGCACAAACTGATCTTCCGGGAATTCCTGAACCAGATACTTTATTAATTCTCTTGAATATGTGTGAATGCCGCAGTAACCCGAGATTCCGGATGCATCGAACCCGATCTTCATCTGTATCTCCAATTCGCCGTTAACTCTATTTCAAGTGAGCATTGATCACTTTGCTGTAAACATTCATTGTCTCCCGCGCAGCTTTTTCCCATGAAAATCTGCGTACCTGATCATACCCCCGGTTCTGGAGTTCTTCTCTTTTCTCCTCCGAGCAGGCAAGCAGCTTCATTGCCGATCTGATTTCAATGACTGACTCAGGATCAACAAGAATTGCAGCATCTCCGGCTACTTCGGGAAGACTGGCACAGTTTGATGTGATCACAGGGCAGCCGCATTGCATCGCCTCAAGCACCGGAAGCCCGAACCCCTCATCAAGTGATGGGAAAACCAGAGCTTCCGAAGAGGAGTAGAACTGGATAATATCACTCTGAGGTACATCTCTGAGTATATGAAGATGTTTCTTTTCAGAGAAATCAGCTTCAAAGGAATTTTGTCCGGATAGGACAAGAACCAGGTGTACCTCACCCCCGCCGCCACCACCGCGAACTTCAACATCCAGCCCGTTGTAAGCATCGATTAACCGATGCAGATTCTTTCTGGGATCAACCCGGCCGACAAACAGGAAGTACCTGATTCTATCAAGTCCATATCCTGACAGGATGGAATCATCACGTTTCAGTGGTTTAAACGTGCTGTCAGCAGCATCTGGAACAGTGTAAATCATTCGAGCCTGCTTCGGATACAGTCTCTGTATCTGATCATCAGTGTACAGAGATGGAGTAATAACAGCTTCAGCCCGATGAAGAATTTGAGGTGTTTTCCGTTTATAGAATCGGTTCAGACCGGAATTTATCAACTCATCTCTCGTCAGCGGGAATAAGTCATTAATGGTAGCAACAAATCTCCCCGGATAACCGGCAGCAGAATATGGATCGGTCAGGTGAACCAGATCCAGATTGCGCTCCAGTATCCTCCAGTACAAAGCCCCGAGAATTCCTGACAGCCACCTGAGTCTGTCACCAAGCATTCTGGCGTGCGGCAGACCTGTGCATACTTCAGTAGAGGGGTACTTATCGAACAGTCTGAGGAGTTTTTCTTTCTTTGAGCTGCTGAATGTTGTATAGAGTATAAATTCATCTTCCGGGTACTCTGAAGCCAGAGCTTTGATAAGCTCTCTGGCGTAAGTTTTGATACCGCCGTGTCCAAGAATATTCGTAGCGTCAAATCCGATCCTCACTGTATTCCTCTCCCGTTTTTCAGAATCTCATGTACACCGCGAATAACAGATTCGGGACTGATGGATTCAAGGGATCTGTGATCTTCAGCCATGAGGATTCTTCTGTCAACCCTCCAGGGATACCATTTTGGCAGGGATGGATCAAAGGGCAGATACATTCCGACAACGGGGATTCCGCTTGAAGCTGCAATATGGATAATAGAAGTATCGGGACTGACCAGAAGACGGACATCATGAATCAGTGCGGCGACGTGAAGAACTGTAGGTGTCAGGGGTGAGAGAAGAGTTTCCATTTCCGGCATGGCAATTGATTCAGCCCGTTTCTTATATTCCGGAGCATACAGAATCAATGGTTTCATTCCAGCAGATATGATCCCCCTGCAAACTTCCCTGTACCTGTCCTCTCCCCACCAGCGGTTTTCTCCGCCTGCGGAGATGTTGATCGCGACGCAGTCCTCCGGTTCAGCATCTTTTCCACTCCAGAACTTTGCAGCAAAATCCTTTTCAATGTCGGACAGGGAAATCTCCCGCACAAGTTCTTCTGTCTCAACTTTTTTTCCAAGTCCGGAGAGAATATCCGAGAAAGCATCCATGATATGACCATCCTGGGAAGCCTTCACCCTTATATTGAACGGCAGTCTGTTCTCTCTATCGATGTGAAGTTTCCACTTTGCCCCTGAGATTGCCGCATAGATGAAGGAAGTAGTGGAATCGTGCATATGCATATCCACAACCGCATCCGGCATGAAATCCCTGGCTGCCAGCAGAGAGCTGATAAACCTCCCCGGAGATTTATCATATATGATCACGCTGATATCCTTTTCGTACTTCAGGATAACACTGTTCGATTCTGAGGCCACAACAGCGATTGAAAGACCGGGATGAATCTCCCTGAGCCTTCTCAGGAAAGGAAGGGTCATTATCATATCACCTATCCTGTCCTGCCTCATAATAAGAACTTTATCGATGATTGCTCCGTCAGGCAGTGATGTAAGGGTATTTGCCGCTGAAACTCCCGGAGCGATGATTCGGAACATCAGCTTTCTGCCGAAGACTTCGAGTCTCTTTAGAATTCCCGGCATGGTCTGCCTTCAACTCCGACCTTTTCAAGCAACTTCTCGACTGCTTCCAGAACATTCACAGCTTCTATTTCTTCAACACTGCCAGGAGTGCTTATGATTTCATGTGGTACTTTCCATGGGTGCCAGAGAGGTAAATGATTCTCATTGGGACAATACAGTCCGACGACCGGTACCCCTTGAGATGCCGCCACATGCACAATACCGGTATCAGGAGTGACTAGAATTCTAAAACCCTTCAGCAGAGCAGTTGCATGAAGAATCGTCGGACAGACCGGGGCAACCAGTGTTCCCTGTGAGGATGACGCAATCCGTAAAGCCTTCTTATACTCATCCGGAGTTGACATCAGAACAGGAGAGTGACCTGAAGAGTGAAGTCTGGAACAGAGTTCCTTCATTTTCGATTCTCCCCACAGATGCCGTGGATCCCGGGTCGATATATTGATACCTATGGCTTTTCCTCGAAGTTCCAAACCTGCTTCCCGCCAGAAAGAGTCAGCGAATCCGATTTCTTCAGATGAAAGCCTGATTGCCCTGTCAAGTTCTGATGCGTCAATTCGTTTTCCGAGCCCTTCAAGAAGTGTCCTCGTCAGATCGGCATAGTGATGCCTGCCAGATGGCATTGGAACTCTCACGGAGAAGGGCAGCTTGTTGTCTCTGTTGGATGCGGAAAGTCTCCACTTCGCACCTGAAACAACTCCATAAATGAACGATGTGGTGGAATCGTAGTGCATTCTTGTATCAACGACAGCATCAGGTCTGAATCTTCTGGCCTCGATAATACTCTTGAGATAAATTGAAGGATTGCTGTCGTACAGTATGGTATGAAAACCATCTTCGTATTTCAAAATTGGAATGTTACGCCTTGAAACCACAATTCCTACTTCAGCTTCTGGAAAAAGATCACGGATTTTCCTGAAGAACGGGAGACAGACAACCATGTCTCCGATAGCGTCCCAGCGCATTATCAGAATTCGTTTCAGTTCTGTATTCTCCGGTATCCTCTGATACACGTTTTCAGATCCAAAGTGTGACAATACGGCTCTGGAAAGCAGTTTTCTTCCTGCGGTCTCCAGTTTCTTCAGCATTCCAATTACCTTTCTGCAGATATCAGCGGGTAGATCATTCGGATTCTCAATCAGATTCAATTTGACAGTAATTATTGCGATCAGTGTTTATTATACTACAAGCATCTGTGAGATATAACTACTGCGCCAGAATGTCTCTCAGAGTTATGGTGTACGAAATGCAGGACTGTATGTTTATCTTATCTAATTACTATATCAGCATGTATGCTTTGCCCGGAATAGTGGAAAGCAACATGCTTGTGAAAAACGTAACAATCAAACTTGAAAGGAAACAAACATGCCCGTAAAACATATCAAAGGAAACGAAATCCAGGATGCAAGTGCTGTAAAAGATAAAATTGCTCTTATCGATTTCGGTGCGCCATGGTGCGGACCATGCAAGATGATCGAACCGGTTCTTGAAACACTATCAGAAGAAATGAATGATATGGTCGATTTCTATGCTGTTAATGTTGATGAAAACCCGGCTGACTCCTCCAAGTTCGGTGTCAGGGGCGTTCCGACTCTTATAGTTTTCCATGATGGTCAGGAAGTAGACAGAATGGTCGGCTACCGTGACGCGGATTCTCTGAAAACACAGCTTTCCGAAATCGCTGAGTCAAAACTGAATAATTAGCTGAATGAAAGATCTAAAAATAGCTTTGACAGGCCATCCTGTCAGCTCCGATGGTGAAGAATCGGTAACAGAAAAATCGTATGATGTCATTATTATCGGAGGAGGCCCGGCAGGCCTCACCTCAGCCATATATGCAGCAAGAGAAAATCTGAGCACTCTGTTATTGGAAAAGATATCCTGCGGAGGATTGCCGGCAACTACGGATATCATTGAAAATTATCCGGGTTTTCCCGAGGGTATTAAGGGAATGGAGCTGATACAGAAGTTCAAGGAGCAGGCAAAGAGATTCGGTGTAGATATCACCGAGTACAGGGAAGTAAAGCAGGTAAAGCCTGAAGGAGACAGCATACTTGTTGAAACATCCGGGAATACCTATCAAACCAATGCTCTGATTGTGTGTTCAGGCAGCATCCCGAAGAAGCTTAATATTCCCGGAGAAAAGGAATTCATGGGTAAGGGCGTATCCTACTGCGCGATATGCGATGGACCGCTTTACAAAGATATGGATATAGCTGTGATCGGCTGTGGAAACTCCGGTTTGCAGGAGGGTGAGTTTCTCCTTAACCACGTGAAAAGCATAACTTTTATCGAGTACTTACCTTACATGACAGGTGCCAGGATATTGCAGGAGAAACTGCAGAAAAATACCAAAGTTGACTTTCTGCTGAATCACGCACTTACCGCTGTGAACGGGAATAATTTTGTTGAATCCGTTACAGTAAAAGACAGGAACAGCGGAGAAGAAAAGCAGATAGCGGTTGCAGGAGTATTCATATACGCGGGTTTCTTACCTAATACTGGATTTCTGGATAAAGATGTGAAATTGGATGATGCAGGATATGTCATTACTGATGAGGATATGATGACGTCTGTTCCAGGCATATTCAGCGCAGGAGATGTGCGATCAAAGAAAGTACGTCAGATCGATACTGCCTGCGGAGATGGCACTATAGCTGCAATATCTGCCAGGAATTATATAAGCAAGCTTAAACCTTGAAAATGACAACCGTTCTTTATCGTGTGCAGTCAGCAAGGAGAAAGCATTCAATACTCGCACTGCTCACGGATAGTTAAGGAAGAGAGTAATGGCGCTGTTATCTTCTGAAGATTCCAAACAAGTAAGCAAATTATTTGAAGCACTTGAAACAGATGTAAATATCAGGGTCTACACACAGAAAACAGATTGTCCTTCATGCTCTGATACTGAGATGATTCTGAAAGAACTCGATACCCTCTCCGACAAACTGAAATTTACTTTCCTGAACCTTCAGGCGGAAGGGGACCATGCCTTAAAGGATGGCGTTGACAGGGCGCCTGCAATAGTTGTTTCTGACGGAACCCATTCCAGAGTAAAATTCTTCGGCGCTCCTTCAGGTTACGAGTTCAGTTCGCTTCTTACCAGTATCGTAGATGCCGGCGGGTCTGAAGAACCCCTTACAGAGGATACTACGAAATTTCTGGATGGACTTGAAACTGACCTGAACATGCAGGTTTTTGTTACTCCAGCCTGCCCTCACTGCCCTGGAGCCGCTGTTCTTGCAAATAGAATGGCCAGTTACAGTGATAAGGTCAATTCGTCCGTCATTGAAGCCAATGAATTTCCGGAACTATCAAACAGATTCAAAGTCCAGGGAGTACCAAGAACAGTGATAAATGAGAAGTTCTTTGCTGAAGGCGCCCTGACGGAATCAATGATGATTCAGGCTCTGCAGAAAGCTCTGAAGGACGATCCGACCAATGAAACAAATCTGATGGACTACCTTCAGGACGACTGATTTTTGTATCTTATTAAATACAGTGACATGTTTTTTGTTTCATGTCACTGTATTATCCCTCGATAATCCGGAGGTTTCTCATTTCTGCTTTTCTCATAGCTGTCTCGCTTCTTGCTGCTCCCGTTGAATTCCCGATGGAATGCACCGGAGTTCTTGAAGCATACAGCTTCTTTAATCAGAGTGTTGAGCATTTCATCTACGGCAATATTGAAGCTGATGTCAGAGTACTCCGGATAGGTCGATTTTCCTGGAAACTGGGTCTTTCCTTTGAAACCTACATGGGTGAAAGCTGGAACAGCCCGGAGATGAAATTCAACATATATGGCGGTCACTGGAATCTCAAGACTCAGTTTGAATATCAGCTGGAACCAGTTCTTCTCAGGCTGTATACCGACCATGAATGTTTTCACAACATTGATATGGCCGATACGCTTTCCGAGTACATGAATAACATCAAGCTGGGAGTTGTCCTGGAAGATCCGGCTCCGGTTTTCAGCGATGATATCTGCCTGCTGCCTGCCGGATGGCCGGATGGCTGGTGTTCACTCGGGTTTTACAGACCTAGAGGAGACACTTACCAGAAAGGTCACGATTTTAACTGGTCGATGCATTGTGATGTTAACTTCGAAGGTGTAACATGGCATTCATGGTTGTCAGGAGTAAGATATCACGCTGATTTCTTCTTCCATGACGGCGGTGGCAGTTCATCCAGACACCGGGGTGAACTCTACTTCGCGTACAGAACTACAGCAGGTTCGTTTGAAACCCATCTGACACATTATTTCAGGGATACGCAACCCTTCAGATCACTCGATGGAGAAACCTGCTGGGGAATCAGATTCATCTGGTGATAAGACCTGCTCACCTGTAATGATATCGTTTGTGACTTCGATCCGGTCTATTCCATGACTTGAGGAACTCTGAATTTAACGATAATGCTCGACGAAAATACAATCAATTCTTGACAGCATATGCATAGAATGCTAATATTATGCATATGGAGGTGCCCAAATGAGAACCACATTGAACTTACCTGAAGAGTTACTGACCGAAGCAATGCGAACAACCCATATTAAGACAAAAACCAAAGTGATCATTACGGCTTTGGAAGACCTGATTCGTAAGTATACTATCTCTGGTCTTAAGAAATACAAAGGCAAAATTGATCTGGATATTGATATGGACAGCATCCGGAATCGTGAATGCAGGTTTTAGTAGATTCTTCGGTCTGGATTGACTATTTCAGGGGCGGAGGCAAGTCAGACAAGCTGGATTTTCTGATTGATGAAAACCTTCTTGTCATTAACGATCTGATTCTGGCTGAACTGATCCCGTTTTTGAAAATTCAGAATCAGCATAAACTGATTGGCTTGTTGAACTTCGTTGAACGGTTGGATTTGAATATTGATTGGGAACAGATCATCGACTTTCAGTACAAATGTTTGAGAAAAGGAATAAACGGCATTGGTATACCCGACTTGATCATCGTACAGAATGCACTTCAGAATAAATGCAAAATCTACTCCCTCGACCAGCATTTTGAATTAATGAAGAAACCCCTGGAACTTACACTGACTGAAGAGTAAATACGCAACCCTTCAGATCACTCGACGGTGAAACCTGCTGGGGAATCAGATTCATCTGGTAATCTCTGTCAGCCAAGTACCGTTTCAGAAATAATCATCGGCGGAACACTGCCCTGCCCTTTACGTACTGCTTTCCCCAGAATCTCGATCTCATTGAACAGATCAAGCGGTTTCCAGTTCCATCGGAAATCCTTGACAGGATGCATGATTCTCCCGTTTTCGACAAGGAAGACTCCGTCTCGTGTCATTCCGGTAAGGCTCAGTTCCTTCTGATCGACAAAGCGGATATACCAGAATCGTCTGAAAAGAAGGGCTCTGCCGTCAACACTGCTTATAAGGTCCGCTGTAGATCCCTCTCTCCCTTTAACAGCCAGTGTTCCGGGGATGAACAACGGCTTTCGATCTGTTTTCTCAGCCCAGTATCGCTGGCATGGCTGATTTAAAAGCACACCCTTTTCGATCCAGACAGCATCCTCTGCTGCAAGGCCTTGCTCATTGAAAGGAACACCTTTCGGAATACCGTTCACCATGCTGCTCATTGTAAACAGATCTCCGGTAACTTTCTCTCCCTGCCTGCCTGTGAAAGCTGTTAATCCTTCATCGGCTGATCGGGCATTCAGAGACCAGGCTATGAACGGTACAAGATCGGCAACAGCCTGTGGCTCGAAAATCAGCTTGTATGAACCGGGTTCTAGATCAACCTGATTCTGATCTGCTTCAGCCTCCAGAAAAACCTCTTTAACAGCCTTTTCAATTGGAAGATCACTCCATGCTGCAGAACTGATGGATCTGTAGCTTGAGCTCTCTCCCCTGTCCATGGTCAACCTTAGAAAAGCCTTGGTGGACCGATGAAAACCGAGGTTCCCTGTGGAAGTACCAAGAGCAGTCGTATCAACACTTACTCCCGTTATTCCGGAAGCTTCCATATCGTTTCTCTTCGCAGTTTCAATCGCGGCTGCTACTGCGCCGGTACGATCATCCGGATTCGCTTCGGCAGTTTCAGCATCCCATTCCTCAACAATCGGATAAACCTGACCGGCATCAACCGGAGGCATGTACTCCGGGTCAGCTGAGGCAGTCTCAAGCATTCCCATGGCGGAATCGAGTATTCCGGGAATCGCATCCATGTCTATCCTGTGAGTACAGTAGACAGCCTGCCTTTCCCCATCACCAAGTGTCAATCGAAGTCTACGTTCGAAAGTATCCATGTTCTGGGTGATTCTGTTCTGACCGAATCTGACAGTTGCCAGCCGCTCCTCGGTCAACCTTATCAGCACATCAGGAACAGAGGCTTGCTCCAGGATTGCATCAATAAATACAAACATCTTTTCCCTGGTCATTCCGCACCCCTTCCTACTTCGATATTCCTGAACCTGGACACACTGGCTCCATGGGTCATTCTGGCGGACTGAACTGGCTCCCCCTTGCCGCATGTAAGCAAGCCCATAGTCCTGAAAAATCTTTTATCGGAAATGCCGTCACAGGAACCCCAGAAATCTCTGGTTTTAGATCTGTAGATGACCTTTTTAAGCGGCTGGATCTTCTTGCCATTCCTTATCTCCCAGAACATATCACCACCGAACTGGAAATTGACTCTTCTCTGATCAATGCTGAATGATCCACGCCCTTCTATGTATACACCCTTCTCCACTTCCGAAATGAGATCATCAGGAGTAACCTGTTCCGTCCCTGGTTCAAGATAGAAATTAGGCTGTCTGTTTATTGGGAAACTGGCGAAGTCCATAGCCCTGCAGCACCCTCTGCTATGATTCCTGTCAATAAGAAGAGCTGTTTCCCGAACGGAACCGAATTCCTGGAAAATACCGTTCTTTATTGTATACCATTTCTGACCGGGCACTCCGTCATCATCCCAGCCCCAGCTGGCTACTCCATATGGGAGTGTATTGTCAGCAACAAAGTTCACCATCGACGAACCATATTTCAAATGCTCCTGGTCGCTGACATTGAGAAAGGTTCTGCCAGCCATATTCGCTTCCCAGCCAAGAACTCTGTCACTCTCGGTGGGATGTCCAACGGATTCATGCATTGTCAGACTGAGGTGAAGTCCATCAAGTACAAGATCCATTACGCCCGAGGGACCTTCAGGCGCCTTCACCTTCATAATAGCTTCTTCCCTGGCTTTCTCGGCCCAGGCTATCATGTCTACTTCCTCTATCCATTCCCACCCGGCTATCCTTGCGCCATCCTGAAGAGAGCGGCTCTGCATATCATCGTTATGTACAGCGAACGCAATTAGAACGGGCATGGAAAATGTCAGATCGGATGAGACCAGAGTTCCCTCTGTGTTCCCGAAAACTCTCTTTCTCCTTTCGAACCAGAGATATGACCAGCTCATATTTATCAATGGAGAGGAATGAATGATATCGGCTGCACCTGAAAGAAGATCCATCTTCTCTGTTCTGGGTATCTCAAAAGGATTCTGCGCGCAGGGTCCATCGTAATGTCCGGTTTCAGGCTTCTCACTGGATAGTTTTACCATGCCGCTTACTACACCCGATCCGGTCCTTGCTATATCAACAGCTCTTTCAACGGTTTTTTCTATGAGACCGGCTTCAAATCCGCTGCATGAAGCAAATCCCCAGCAGCCATTCACTAGCACTCTTATTCCGATGCCCTGGTTTGCCTGCAGTTCAGCCTCAGCAAGTCTCTGCTTACGGAAAGCAATGCTTTCAAGATCAACATTCTCTACTCGAACATCGCCATAATCCACCTTACGATGCTCAAGCTGATCTATAATCTTAAGCGATAAATCTCTCATCTCTTCAATCATTGGGTATTTCCTTCCGAATCGTTCATGGTTTCACTATTACCGCTTGAAGGACAGTCGGCTTTCTCAAGAATCCTGATCATTCTCATGTTGAAACCCTTCTTCGATCCCAGTCTCCGATTGATGACAACCGCGGCTACGATACCAACTAACAGTCCGATACCCGCGCCCATTGCTCTGACCGAGTCGGTTTCATTCATCATAAAAAAATATCCAGCTGTAAGAAGCAGTACCGGCAGCAGGAATGTTGAGGTAATCATGGCAAGTGACGCGGCCGGTGCAAGCTCGAGTTCGACAAAATCCCCTGGTTGAGCATCTACTTCGTTCTTCATCCAGCTTTCTGTATTAGATGATTTCCCTCCTGAAAGCGAAAAACAGGCACTCCTGGCTTCACAACCATCACATTCTCCTGCACCGGACAGTGAAACCAGAACCTCATCATCTCTCACTTCAAGGATAATACCATTTCGTTTCATCATTCCTCCGATTACTGATATGTGATCGAGTTTACTCCAGAATTCCCTCCTAACCTGTCAATTTCAACCTCTTCTGACCAGTCTTTGCAATTATCCGGATGACTACCTTTCCTGAAATAATATAATCGTATTAGATGTTCTTACAGAAATCTCGAAATACAACATCCTTTGCTGATGGCTACACACAATTGCAAATAAAGAAAGACTTGACGAGGTAGCCCAAATGTGCCATACATGATGTGTGGAGGTTAATTATGAGTAAAACAGCTACTGTGAGAGCACGAATTGAGCCAGACCTGAAAGAGGAAGTTGAGAAACTCTTTCATGAATTGGGAATTTCTACAACTGATGCAATCAATATCTTTTTCAAACAGGTAAAGCTTCGTCATGGACTTCCTTTTGAAGTTACAATACCCAATGAGTTAACCCAGAAGGTGCTTAAAGAAACTGATGAAGGTAAAAATATTATTCGACACGAGAATATCGATGATATGTTCAAAAACTTAGGGATATAGTGCTAACCCCTGTCACTTCAAAGCAATTTCATAAAGATCTCAAGAAAGCTAATAAGCAAGGTAAAGAAATCGAAATACTCAAAAAGATAATGGCATTGCTTGTAGCCGAAGTCCCTCTTCCCATCGAAAACAAGGATCACAGATTGACAGGAATCTATAGTCATCACCGGGAGTGTCATATCACTCCGGATTGGCTGTTAATATACAAAGTGACAAAAACAGAATTGAGATTTGAAAGAACAGGTTCTCATTCTGAATTATTTAAGAAATAGATTTCCATCGTATTAATACAGTAAGCCTTCTTCACCATGTGACTGGCTGTATTACAGCAGACCACTGATTTGGAATGTGGCTTATCCTTAAAAAGGATACGTCACTGTAATGATGACTTTTTAGCATCCGATTTGATATTTAGACTCTTATGCATGGTTAGTAGAGGATATGCAAGTTACATATTTCCTTAGGAATCGATATCAGAATATACTGATAGTATTATTGACTATTCTAGCAATAATCATGATCCCTGGAAGTATTTCTTGTAATGATAATGATAACAGTACAATTTTAAGTGATATCAACTCAGAAACTTTATGTACGCTCAGTATTGTTGATTCGATCGGTATTGCTCAAGGGGATTCGAATTATGTATTCGGATCGGTTGAAGATATTGATATCAGCTCCGATGGCAGTATTCACGTCCTGGATAAAATTCAACTAACCATATTTGTCTATAATTCGGATGGTGAGTTCATTCGGAGAATCGGACAACCTGGCAACGGTCCCGGAGATCTGGATAATCCTGGAAGTATAGCAGTTCTCGGAGATGGTTCAATCTGTGTCGCTGATGGTTGTAATGGCTGGATAAGATACGATTCATCGGGACAGAATCTAAGTACGCACTTATTATTGGATTCTGGAACCAGGAGTTTAATGATTGCTGTTGATTCGACTGATATTGTTGGAAGACAGAACTTGGATCGCAGGCTGGATGACGGCAGACATTCAAGAGACATGACCTTATGCAGATGGAACGCATCCGATCCGGATTACATTATAAGCGTGTATTATTATGAGGAGTACATCAGGGCAAGTGGAACTGATATTGCGCAATTAATGCAGGACATGGTAAGTTTCAGTGTAAACCCTCCTTTTCTTTTCACTGCTGGTGACGGATTCGTTTGTGTTGCGCCAGAACCTCTAGATGATCCTATCCTGCTTCTGTTTAATGATGACGGCTTAATGATCGACACCCTTTTGCTTCCCTATCCGGAGATTCCTAAAACCCAGGAAGAGTTAGAGGAAGAGATTACATTCATAGAAGAACACTATAACAACCTGATATCCGGTTACGGAGTACATTTTGAATGGGAGTGGGAACCTTATCCAAACCATCCAATGATTTCGTCTATCGGAGTTGATTATTTGAACCGGATCTGGGTTCAGCGTGGATTCGAGCAGCAGATCACTTTTGATTTGTACAATCTATCCGGTGAACACCTGATGACTGCAGTTCTCCCTGACAGGAATAATACCCATCACTTGCAATTCTTCATTGGCGAAAATGGAATTGTTGCAGTTCCACAAGATCCTATCAGTCATTATGTTATTTACCTGTTATCTCTTGATAACTGAATGCCGCCGTTTCCATATTGTGTTTAGACTCAATAGTGTGTACATTGTAATCATATACTTGATGTTTTTACGGAAATCTCCATTTCAACTAAAGCTGGAGAGGTATCATGCAGATTGTATTAATAATTATCTCGTTTCTTACTATAGCACAACCTTCGGAATTCGATACTTTCCTTAATATCAGAGATTTTGATCATGCCATTGAACTAACCGGTGAGTCAGATTCGCTCACCGCAGAAGTATTCCTGAAATCAGGCAATCCTTCAATTGCTTCCATGCTTTTCGAAAGAGCATTCATAGAAAACCCATCCGCCGGACTTTTCGCGTCAATCTGGGCTGTAATCTCCGGTTCAACTGAACATTTTCATTCAATATCAGCCGGATATCTCAGAGAAGAACTGTCAGAATGGAGCAGCATACTTGACTGGGAACCGCAGGATCTTCTTTCTTTGATCGAGTCTGCAGCCATACTCGAAGACAGTATTCTGGCGGACAGTCTCATGCTGGTGCTTGTCGATAGCTTTCCTGAATCCATGGAGGCATCAGAGGTGATCAGCTGGAAATTCTACGATAACCTGTATCCTGTCTGGAATGATGATTCAGCCAGGATCCGGATTCTTCAGGATTTCCTTGATGAATGGGGAGATAAGTCGAATCTCTGGCGCTCCAGAGCCTGGCAGTATACGCTGAACGCTGTAATTGAAACAGCCGATTCAACCAGCTGGACGGATATTCTCACAACGTGGCTCATATCATGTCCTGACGATCCTCAGGCCTGCCTGAGCGGCGCGGTGATGTACATTGACCGTGATTCTTCCTGGTCAGAGGCGCTTGAACTCGCAGAAAAAGGGTTGGAGCTGATGGACAGCAGCTGGACTCCTGTGGGGATGCCTCAGGAAGAATGGCTTCTAACCGGCATGGCTCTTGAAACAGGACTGAATTTCAGGAAGTGTTTCGCCATGGCGGGTCTCGGTCGTGAACAGGAGGCTCTTCAGGAACTGGAAACTCTCCTGACACTCACAGTCTATCCAGTGGATGATTTTCATACAGAAGCTTCCCTGCACTGGCTTGCCGGAAGACTGAATCTACAAATTGGTGATACTCTTAAGGCAAGGAATCATTTCCTTGACGCGGCTGTACTCGGAGAAGTCCGGAACCGCTGGAGCGGAGAAGCTGTGCTGGAGCTGGACAGTCTTCTGCCGATCGGCGTTATACCCGAAGAATGGGGACGGGAACAAACTGGATATATCGGTCCGATCTTCGAAGATGTAACGGATCTTCTCGGACCGGACAGCCTTGTTCAGGGTTCAAGAGTATCCTGGTGTGACTGGAATCTGGACGGGTATCCGGATATTCTGATCGGACATTCTCTTTACCGGAACATCGAGGGAAATTCTTTCATTGATGTAACGAATGAGGTCGGTCTTGATTCGTGCAGGGGTAATGGCGGAATCTGGGGAGACATAAATCGGGATGGATTTCCCGATCTGGTCACCTCCGGCAATCCGGTTCAGGTGTTTATCAGCATCGATGGCATTCTAGAGGACAGAACTGAAAGGATGGGTATAACCGCAACAGAATCCAGAGTCGAGGGAGTGGCGCTTCTTGACTGGAATGCGGATGGATGGCTTGATCTGTACCTGGCCAGTTATGAACAGGCAGATGATATGGGATCAGGAACCAGTGACGCTTTCTATCTCGGCAGTCATGACGGTTTCATACAGATGGGCGACAGTCTCGGGATGAATCCTTTCCTTGATGAACCTCTTTGCGGAAGAGGAGTAAGCCCCTGTGACTTCAACAGGGATGGAAACATTGATATTTTCGTCTCGAACTATCGCCTTCAGGAGAACTTCCTCTGGGAAAACACCTCTGAAGGCGCGATAAACTCCGCACTGTTGAAAGGAGTGGCAGGAACGGATGTTGATGGCTGGTGGGGACACACTATCGGCAGTGCCTGGGGAGATTTCGATCGGGATGGAGACTGGGATCTTTTCTCTGCGAACCTTGCTCATCCGAGGTACATAGTCTTTTCTGACAGAAGTGAACTGCTCGTTAATGAAGATGATCTTTTCACTGACGAAAGAGGAAATGCGGGAATAATATTCGAGGAAACACATTCAAACCCCTTATGGGGTGATTTCAACAACGATGGATGGCTTGATCTCTTTATTACTTCCATATACTCTGACAGACGGAGTTTTCTCTATCTGAATCAGGGTGACGGAACCTTCAAGGATGTAACATGGCTTGCAGGAGCCAGAGTGTTCAACGGCTGGGGTGCGGCAGCAGCGGATTTTGATCTTGACGGAAAACTCGATCTTATAATCGGTTCCGGAGATGGCCCGATACTCCTTAGAAATGTCACGGAAGGAGGTTACTGCGCGATAGTTAAGGTGAATCCACCTGAAGGTGTAAATCCATCGGGTATCGGATGTACCGTTGAGCTGGAGCAGAACGGGATTATTTACCTCAGACAGGTTGAGGGTGGCAGCGGAACAACAAGCCAGAACAGTGAATACCTTCACTTCGGTCTATCCTCAGGAAACTCATTCTCAATGAAACTTTTTATACCTGGTAATCCGACAGCAGTTGCTGAAGCGGAAGGCTTGCCCGGATCGGTATCAGTTATCGGCCGATGACGGGGTCGGACGCCACTTGC
>CBDVBK010000053.1:0-24460 GCA_965372215.1 uncultured bacterium
TCCCAAACCGGAGAAGAAGACAGTTGCTCCCAAACCGGAGAAGAAGGCAGCTGCTGCTGAATCTTTGAATACAACAGCAGACACACCTGCAAAGAAGACTGCGCCCCGGAAGACTAAGAAGAAGGTTGTAGCAGAAGAAACTGCTGGAGATACAACGGATACAGCTTCAGTCAACGGAAAACCGAAGGATGCTCAGGAAGAGGGAAAGGATTTGGGTGAATAATGTCCGTTAATCTGGATCATCTGAAACAGCTGAGAAAAGCCACCGGAGCAGGAATGATGGACTGCAAGAAAGCCCTCGAAGAAAGCAATGGAGATATACAGGGAGCCATTTCATTCCTTCGGGAAAAGGGTGTTAAAATAGCGTCCAAGAAAGCTCTCAGAGAAGCTTTAGAGGGACTGGTTGTATCATACATACATCCTCCCGGCAAACTGGGTGTGCTGGTAGAGATTAACTGCGAAACCGATTTCGTTGCCAGAACCGACGATTTCCAGAAGTTCGCAAAAAAGGTTGCTATGCACATAGCGGCATATTCTCCAAGTGTTGTATCACGCAATGACCTGCCCGAAGAAGAAATCGAAGCTGAGAAAAAGGTGCTTCTTGCGCAGCTGAAAGATTCGGGTAAACCGGATAACATAATAGAGAAGATCGTTGAAGGACGTCTGGACAAATATTACTCGGAAGCCTGTCTTCTTGATCAGGAATGGGCAGATGATCCTGATGTAGGAACAGTTAAAGATGCTGTTATTAATCTGATAGCGAAACTTCGTGAAAATATTGTTATCAATCGGTTTGTCAGATTCTCCATAGGAACCTGATGAAAGAGAAAGACCAGACTGTCAGGATTCTCCTGAAAATAAGTGGAGAAGTTCTGGCTGGCGAAGCTGGTCACGGGATTGATTCTCTTACGGTGAAGAAACTGACAGAGTCTTTAATTGACCTTGTTTCAGATGGCATTCAGGTTGGAATCGTAACAGGTGGGGGCAATTTCATACGGGGAAGAGATCTTAAGTCAATAGATCGAATCACCGGAGATCAGATGGGAATGATCGCTACTGTTATTAACAGCCTTGCACTGAGAGACGCTATTGAGAAGCAAGGTTGCAATGCTGTTGTGCTCTCTGCTATTCAGATGCCTGGTTTCGTGGAATCCTTTTCCTCCCGCCTGGCCAATGACTTTCTTGAATGCGGATATATTGTTGTCTACGCTGGCGGAACAGGCAACCCATGCCTTACAACTGACACAGCGGCAGCACTCAGAGCGGTTCAGACGGGATGTTCTCTGCTGCTGAAAGGAACGAAAGTCGATGGTATTTACGATAGTGATCCGGAGAGTAATCCCAATGCTGAACGGTTTGCGCAGTTATCATTCGAGGAGGTCCTCAGGCTCGATTTGAAGGTTATGGATGCTGCGGCTGTTGCCATCTGTCGCGACGCAGAACTTCCTATTAGTATTTTTGATATCAGGGATCCGGTGAACATTGTCAGGATTCTTTCAGAACCGTCTATCGGAAGTATTGTTGGAAGGAAAGATTCATGCTGACCGAGCTTATTTCAGATCAAAAAAGTAAAATGAAGAAAACTGTAGAGAATACTGCCCGGGAAATGGCTGTTATCAGAACCGGGAAAGCCAGTCCGGCGTTGCTTGACAATATCAGGGTGGAATGCTGGGGAGGACAGCACCCGATAAAACAGGTTGCCGGTCTTTCCGCTCCGGAACCAAGGCTTATCGTTATTCAACCTTTCGATCCATCAACAACTGATGCCATAGTAAAAGCGATTCAGAAATCAGATCTTGGACTCAGAGCTAATGCGGATGGTCCGATTATTCGGATTCCTGTGCCAAAACTCTCCGATGATCGGAGAAAGGAACTGAGTCGTCATGTAAGAACGATGGCAGAATCGGGAAAAACATCTATCAGGAATATCAGGAGAAATGGTAATGAATTGCTGCATAAGGCCAGTAAAGCAAGTGAGATTACCGAGGATGAAGAGCGCAAGGCTCTGAATGACATACAGGAATCATCAGATAATGCCATTTCCGAGATAGACAGACTGCTTGAGGTGAAGGAAGCTGACATTCTTGAGGTCTGATAACTCCCCGCTCATTCATGTGGGCATTATTATGGATGGCAACGGTCGCTGGGCAAGATCCCGCGGTCTTCCAAGAATTGATGGACATAAAGCTGCTGAAAAATCCATTCATGAAGCAGTTGAATACTGTGGTGAGATTGGAATCAAATACCTTACCCTTTTCGCCTTTTCTACCGAGAACTGGAAACGCCCAAAAGCTGAAGTCAGTTTTATTATGTTTCTTCTCAGCAGATTCATCAAAAAAAATGTTGACGATCTTGACAATAAGAATGTTAAAATTCGTGCTACAGGCAGACTGGATGACCTTCCGTCAAAACCCCGGGCTGATCTTGACGCAGCGATTGCCAGGACAGAATCAAATAAGGGTTTGAATCTGATTCTTGCATTGAGTTACGGTGGCAGAGCAGAGATAGTTGATGCCGTGAAACGCCTGACCGCTGATATTGAAACCGGCAGCAAATCCGTAATGGACATTTCAGAAGACTCAATCTCTTCGAAAATGTACCTTCCTGACGTACCCGATCCTGATTTGATAATTCGCACAAGCGGGGAGAGAAGGTTTTCCAATTTCCTTTTATGGGAGTCAGCGTATTCAGAATTGTATTTTACCGAAACTCTATGGCCTGATTTCAGACGGAAACACCTGCAGGAGGCTCTCGAGGATTACGGGTCCAGGCGAAGACGTTTTGGAGATATCGGCGGTAACTGATGAAGCCATTTCATTCACTTGTAAATAGAATCGCCATTGCCGTACCGGGTATCGGATTATTCATTGCTGTAGCTCTTCTGAATATACCGATTCTTACAGTTATATTCTTTTCATCGATAGCGGCAATGTGTGGATCAGAGGCAATTTCTCTGCTCGATCCGGGAGCAGGGATTTCAAAGAAATCAGGAGGAGCGATACTGGCTGGTGGTGCAGCTGCATCAGTTTCTCTCCTTGATCCTGCTTTCGTTTTGGTGATACTTCTGATTCCCGGAACAGTAATGTCACTCTGGTGGGTTCTGGGGGATGGTGTTACCGATGCCGGGAAAAGGATTGCAGGCAGCACCGGAATTATGGTCGTTATAGCACTCGGTTTTGGTCTTCTGGCAAGATTGAGACTAGATTTTGAATCTCCCTGGATTCTATTTATACCGCTTATTCTATGCTGGGTTGCGGATTCAATGGCGTATTTCATCGGAAGTGCTTTCGGGAAACACAAACTTGCACCCGCTATAAGCCCGGCAAAATCCTGGGAGGGTTTCTTTGCAGGTATAGCCGGAGCTGTTGCAGGAGCAGTATTCGCCGGTACAGCCGGAGCAGGATTACCACTGTTTCTGATGGTCGCGACTGGAATAGCAGGTGGAATCGCTGCTGTTGCAGGGGATCTGTTTGAGTCCGCTCTGAAAAGAGATGCCAGTATAAAGGATACCGGTTCAATTCTACCAGGGCACGGAGGTGTACTTGACCGGTTTGACAGCATTCTTGCTGTAGTTCCTGTAGTATGGCTTATACTTCTGTTCTGCGGATCTGCTGGAAGCTCTTTATGAGTATCAGAAGAGTTGCCGTTCTTGGCAGTACCGGCTCTGTAGGGAAGCTGGCACTTGAAATAATAGATTCCAGGCCGGATCTTGATCTTCATTCAATCCTCTGCAGAAGAAATATTGATCTTCTTCAACATCAGAAAGAGAAATTCCACCCTTTGATAAGTGCTGTTGTTTCACCCGAAGTAGATATCCCGCCTGGTATTATCAAAGGCGCGAGAGTTCTTGATCAGGCTATTGAAGGTGCTGATATAGTTCTCAACGCGATAGTTGGAAGTGCAGGACTCAGAGCCAGCATTCTCTGTCAGGAGCTGGATATACCGCTTGCACTTGCAAACAAGGAGAGCCTTGTTATTGGTGGTGAGTTGCTGAAAGATCATCTGAATGCAGGGAAAGTGATACCGGTAGACAGCGAGCACAGTACAATAGAAAGATGTCTTCAGGCAGAGAAAAGACCTGTTAGAGGAATTACTCTGACTGCGAGTGGCGGTTCCATACTCCTGATGCCTGTTAGCGAGATCAGGACGGCCGGACCCGAGCGGATTCTCAAACATCCAACCTGGGAAATGGGTGCGAAAATTACTGTTGATTCTTCAACCATGGTTAACAAAGCATACGAGGTTATCGAAGCCGGGTGGCTGTTCGACAATATTCCTGTTGAGGTGGTAATTCATCCACAGAGTATTGTGCATTCATTCATAAGACTCGAGGACGGCTCATGGAAAGCGCTGCTGGGTCAGCCGGACATGAGGGTACCTGTTCAATATGCGCTTCAGTGGCCGGACAGGGAGCTTGATGAAATTGCTGTTGACAAACCCTTTAACTGGGGAACACTTGTGTTCAGCAGGATGGATGAGGAAAGGTATCCCGCGTTCAGTACTGTTGTTCAAACCGGAATCGATGGAGAAACTTATCCGGCAGTGGCAAATGCAGCGGATGAGGTTGCTGTTCAAGCGTTTCTAGATGGCAGAATCCTCTTTGGTAATATCGCGGAAATCATTAATGAAGCATTGTCCCTTCATCGATCCTATCCAGTCGGGAGCCTTGAGGATGTACTCGAGGCTGACAGGGATGCAAGAGCCGTTGCGTCCGGAATTGTGAGTAAATTATGCTGAGTGCTGCCGCTGTAATCTTCGGGCTGGGAGTGATCGTATTCTTTCATGAGATGGGGCATTTTCTCATGGCGAAGGCAGTTGGTCTGGAAGTTTCAAGATTTTCCATCGGCTTTCCTCCCTTTATTCTCAGGAAGAAACTGGGAGACACTGAATACTGCATCGGCGCGGTGCCGCTTGGAGGGTATGTCAAGGTAAATCTGGGGACTTCCGGCGATCCTGTTGAGGATATATCCTGGTTCAAGCGCTCTCTTGTAGCGCTCGCGGGTCCATTCGCGAATCTTTTACTCACCGCGGTAATCCTCATTCTCATTTTTGGTGTTGTGGGCTGGGATATATCCATCTCTCCTGCGATAGCGGGAAACTCTGACAATCTTCTCGGACTTGGTGTTGGTGATACTGTACTTTCAGTTAACGATACTCCTGTGGCTGACTATTATGGAATGCTGGATGAACTGATAAAAGCTCCCGAGGGTACTCTTCTCATAGGTTCTGAGATTGGCAGAAAAGAGGTTGAATACTCACTCCCGCCGGATTCAATTCCATTTTATCCACTTGTTCCAGTAGTCATAGGCGAATCCATCATAGGCTTACCTGCTTATGAATCAGGTATTCGAGCAGGAGACAGCATTACGGCAATCGATGGGAGATCTGTAGCAATATGGTATGATTATCAGAAAATAGTTGCCAGTACTACTGACGAGCTGACCATAACCTTCTACAGGAATGAAATCAAGGATACGGTTTATGTTACGCCTCACGAATACGATGGACAAATACTATCCGGTGTAACTGTTAAATTACCTTCCGAGAGAGTGAAATTACCGCTTGATGACGCATTTGTTGAAGGAATAAAGGCTGCCGGACGCGGAGCTGTCGACATTTGCGCAATATTCATCAAGTTGATCAAAAAACCTGCTGAACTCGCAGAAAGTTCGGGAGGACCTATCTATGTTGCGGAAACACTTGGCCAGCAGGCAAGATCGGGATTGCCAAGCTACCTCTGGACAATAGCAAGCATTTCACTGGCCATCATGATTTTTAATCTTCTTCCGATCCCGATACTGGATGGAGGACAGGTAGCTATCCTGATCTGTGAAGGTATTCGAGGAAAACCAATCTCGAAGAAACATGTTCAAATTATTCAGCAGACCGGCATGATTCTGATACTGATGATCTTTGTCCTGATAATGTTCAAAGACATTTCCCGTCTGGTCACCCGCGTCCGTTAAGCCCGGATTCCTCTTTGAATTCCCGTATATCCCAGATATCCGGCCAGGGGAGGTTATCCTCCTCTACATCAGTCTTCAGAAGGAGGGAGCGCAATCTGCTGAAATCCTCATCGATTTTTGAAGAGAACTCGTACTTCATAATAAGATCGTATGCCATGGAATAGAATTTCAGTGCTTTTTCAGTATCCCCCTTCATAGAGGATACAATACCGAGTTGAACTGTTACAAGAGTTTCAAGTCTTTTTCTTCCGATTTGCCTGGCTATTTCAAGCGAATCCTGAAGGAATTTATCAGCTTCCCGCAGTTTTCCCTGCGAGATATACATTTCTCCGAATATATGGAGCGTCCCTGCCTGAAGCGGAAGGCTATCGATTTTCCTGAATATCTTCAGGGCCATGTCCAGATTATCCTTCGCAGTGGAGTAGTTACCTCTGTTGGATTCTATCTGGCCTATATTTCCCAGTGCTATGGCAATTGCTCTCCTGTCACCAACCTCCCGGTTGATACGCAGAGCGTTTCTGAACCAGAACAGAGCTTTCTCATCATCATCCTGAAGATTGCCAAGACCATTCAGCACATAACCCTCAGCTCTGCGGTTTCCTTCCTCTCTGTGGATTTCCAGCGCCTTTCTGTATAATTTTTCCGATTCGTTCTTCAGTCCCTGTTGTCTGAGAAGAAGTGCCAGATTTCCCAGAGTTTCCCCCTCTTCTCTTCGATCACCGGTTTCCCGATAAAATCTCAGAGCTTTTCTGTAGCATCTCTCAGCATCGCGATTATGACCTGACCCTCTATGAAGTATGCCGATATGATTGAGAATTATTGCTTCACTTTTTTTGTCTCCGGCTTTCTCCGCTGCTGACAGACCCTCTTTATAAAGGGCAAATGCCTCGTCAGTTTTTCCGATACTGCTGTAATAATGCGCCTCTATTATATGGAGATCAACTGTTCTGTCCTTCCAGTTCTCCTCCTTACAGAGCTTTTTCAGAAGTTCAATGTTCTTTTTCTGTTCCTTGTGTCTGCCAAGATTGGAAAGCGCGCTGTTCTTTTTGAAAAGCACATTCTGAAGCAGTTCATTTCTACCGGTGGAATCAGTATCTGCCATGAGCTTCTCCTGGAGTTTATCTGACCAGTCAAGGCATTCGTTTAATCTGTAATTCCGATCTGAGATAATCAGTGCCTTCCATCCCCAGCTCAAAGCTTCTGAATGCTGACCTGAGTTATCCATATGGAACGCGATTTTCCCCGCAACATGCTCAGTGTCATCAGCGTTGAGTCTTATAATTGTCTCAGCAGCTTTTCTATGATGTTTTCTGAGTTCCTTCTCGAGAAGCATTCCGTATGCTGCATCTCGATACAAAGCATGATTGAAGGAGTACTCGGTTTCGGAAATCCTTGACCAGAGTTGCTCTACGATACCATTCTTGATGAGAGAATTAATGATAGTTTTACCGGAGACTTCAGAAAGTACATTGATATCAAACTCCTGACCCAGTATTGAGGCTATCTGTACAAGAGATATCAATTTCGGGGGGAGACGGTCTATTCGCGCTACAAGTATGGATTTTATTCCGGATGGAACTTCCACTTCTCTTGAAATCAGATGCCATTCGCTTTCTTTGAATGTAATCATGTCAGAATTTTTCAGATATATGCAGAACTGGTCTATGTAGAATGGATTCCCCTCTGTTCTGTCCAGTATGAATCTCGTAAGCTTCGGTCCGGATTCCGCATTGAATCTGGCTGCAATGATAGACATTGATGCCTTTTCATCTATTGGATTAAGATCTATTGATTCAGTATTGACAAAAGCTTCAATTCCTGTTTCCGGTCTTGATCCATCATCCCTGTATCTGCTGGAAACCAGAATTGCGACAGGATTACGTTTTATATCTCTTGATATTATCTGAAGCAGTCTTTTTGAATCTCTATCCATCCAGTGTACATCCTCGATGAGGATTATCAGAGGCTTAAGTGCAGAAAGAGATCTGATAAAGGTTCCGATTGCCATGGCGATATTCTCGAATCTCTGCACGGGTTCGATCCTTTCAAAAACCGAACCCTGCCAGAAGTGTCCGAGCAACGAACCAATAGTAGATGCTGATCGACGGAGGTCTTCAGCAAGGTTTTTTCTTTTAGAGGGGAATGAACCTGATTCAAGTTCCACAGCAAGAGATTCCATTTTTTCTGAAAAGAGCTCTTTATTGAAATCTGTTGTGTTTGAATTGCTCTGCTGGAAGTAATTCCTGAGGAAATATTCGAACGGATTCAGGCTGGTCCCCAGGATATCATCACATTTCAGTACCACTGTCTGACAGAACGATGCAGACTGAACTGCTTCAAAGAGCAATCGGGATTTTCCAATCCCCGCTTCACCATAGACTGAAGTAATCCCGGCGAAAGTTCTCTGCTTCAAAGGAGATATTCGATCAGTGATATAATCCAGTTCAGCAGAACGACCGACCATATCTCCTTCATGAATGCTGTTAATACAATTGTTCTGACAGTACAACAGTTTTCGTGCTCTGATACTTTCTGTTTTCCCCCTCAGTATCAAGTCGGTGGCGTCACCCCAGACATATTCATCGCCCGCTTTTTCACATGTATCTTCGGTGCCAAGTATTTCACCCCAGGCTGCTCTGAATAAAAGCCTTGCTGCAGTATTGATTACATCTCCATAAACCGTGTAGGTGCACCTTTTGGAGCTTCCTGTCATGCCGGCATAAACTGTTCCTGAAGCAATTCCGATTCGAATACTGCTGCTGGCCCGGTCTTTTATTAACTCGCTTGCGAAACTGCATGCTCGAGCAGAATTATTCTCCCATGAGACCGGCGCTCCGAACAGAACAAGGATTACCGGATAATCAGAGGTGAAATGCAGACCGCATACATGACCACCATAAAAAGAAGTTGCTTCCAGAATACTTTCCACAGAGTGATTCAGATTGTCGTATTTCCCGGTTCTGAGCGACAGGAAGACAGAAGTTATCTCTCGAAATTCTCCGGTCAGTTTGCTTGAAATTATCAGATCCGGAACAAATCTTGAAGCAGCTTTCTTTTTGATTCTCTGCAGATTCTGCTGGCTGATCTCAGTTTCGCTCCATGGAAGGTGCTTCAAATCCTCAATGCTTCTGCTCCCTGTAAACTCGAGAAAACTGGTGTCTATTAACAGCTGACCTGCGCCTCCCTGCTTCGATAGAAGGGATGCCCTTGATATTGCTTCCCCTCTGATATAATGGATCAGTCTTTCTCTTCCGGCTATTCCCCACTCAACAGGACCATGAGCCAGAACAAATGAGGCGCATACTTTCCAGGTACCGAATTTCGTCTGTCGGTCAAGATTCTGCTTGAAGTAATCCATCAGAGATGTTGCAGCGCTGTAAGCAGCAGATGGAGGATGTTCCGGAAATACCGCAATAATGGAATCACCTTCAAATTGTGCTATCAGGCCACCTCGCCCGTAGATTTCATATATTGACCTTGACAGAATTCTGCCAAGAATCTGTGAGAGGATTTCTGCTCCTGCCTTTCCGTGCTTCATAAGTTGTTCTGTCATCGATGTAAAACCGGAAATATCAAGATGCAGTATGCAATTACTGCAGGAACATGATCGCTTCCCGCTGAACAGAAGCTTCTGAATCGGACGGGGGATCACGTTAAGCAGCTTATTCTCCCTTATCCGGGTTATTTGAATTCATACTATCTTTGACATGCAGGCAAGGGGGGGGGCAGAGCAGAGAGAGAGTCAGAAATACAGCTGTACAGATATGCCCAGGCTTCAGGATGGGAATCACACAGAATAATGAGAGATTGAATCTCGAGACTATCCGGCTTTAATGCGTGAAGACTGTCATCAGTGGGCAGCATCCAGTGTCGTGCCAGGATTCCGGACCATTCTTGCAGTTTCACTAAATCATTTTCGGGAATTGATGCATACGAATCAGGCTCATCACAGGCTGTGATAATCAGAATTATTGTTAAAAGATATGGTCCTGCTGCATGCAATACTCTCACATTACTCCTTTTCGATCAGTCACCCTTGCAGTATAGTCGAACAATAACAATTCAGACAGTATGCAGGAGGTTTCATGAGAAAAGTAGTATTGCTTCTACTAATTTTTGTATCTATTGGTATGGCTACAGCATACGGTCGAAACAAAGTGCAATTCGGAGAACAGGACTGGTGGGAGATTCGGGCAAGACATTTTACTATCTACTTTCCTCAAGGAGGAGAGGTTCCTGCCGAGACTCTCCTTGTGCATACGGAAAGAGCATTGCTTGAGCTTTCTGAACGATTCAACTATTTACCCGAAAATAAGATTCCGATCATTCTCTACTTATCTCCTGGAAATTTTCGTCAGACAAATATTATCCCATACGATATTCCACAGGGAGTAGGAGGGTTTACCGAGTTCTTTAAAGGGCGTGTGGTAGTTCCATTTACTGGATTCTGGTCAGAATTTCGTCATGTGATTGCTCATGAACTGAATCATGCATTTATCTTCGATATGATTTACAAACGTTCCCTGCGGGAGATAATCATAGCCAGAACGCCTTTATGGCTGATGGAAGGACTTGCGGAATTCACATCATCGGGCTGGGATGGCGCTACGGAAGCAGAATTCAGGGATATGGTAATCAATAATCAGATTGTTTCAATCGAAGAGCTGTCAAGAAGGACAGATTACATTGTCTATAGACAGGGTCAGGCAATCTATCACTTCATGTTTGAGAGATATGGAGAGGAAGTATTCCTGGATTTCGTGCATAACATCAGGAATTCAGAAGGACTTGAGGGAGCGATTGATGCTTCTCTGGGGATGTCGCTTGCCCAGTTCAATGAAAGATTCCAGGAGTGGGCTCGCGAAACCTACCTTTCCGAGCTTGCCTGCTGCGAAAGCCCTGATGACATTGGTAACCCGATTCGCAATAACGGAAAGAGAATAGAACAGATCGGTTCGGTTATTTCATCCGATGGCGGATTGATTGCTGGAGTTGAGTGGTATCATGCTGATCTTGCAGTAGCAGTCAGATCAACCCTGACGGGTGAGCTTGTGAGCAGACCCTTTGTTTCGGGTGGATATTCTGACGTTATGGTGTCTCCCATGTACCGGGTATGCAGCTTTTCTCCAACTGCAGACTCGATTGCAGTTGCGGTGCAGTACATTTCCGGAGATCGGATTATCGTGTGCTTTAACGATGAGCAGGAGCAGCTTCCTTTCGAGATGGATCTTATCCGTGATCCTGTATGGTCACCATGCGGGGAATACATTGCTTTTACCGGTATGAATCATGGAGAACTCAATATCTATGCCTGGAACCTTCTTGAACAATCCCTGAGTCAGATATCTCATGATTACGTTGGTGAGCGCGATCTATCCTGGAACGGAGATGAAATTCTCTGTGCTGTTGAAGTTGATCCGGAGACTACATTAATCCGTGGCTACAGTCTTGATGGGTCTCAAAGAACAGTATTTGTTGATTCCTCCGAGATCAGATATCCGATTTCTGTTCCGGATGGTGTTCTGTTCATGTCGGATATGAATGGTTACTCCGATCTTCACCTTCTTCATGAATCCTCAGGTGAGGTTGACCGTCTTACAGCCCTTTACAGAACAATCGATTCTCCAAGCTGGGCGAATTCCGCTGAGATCCTGACATTTGTTTCAAGCGACTGGAACGGGAACGGTGTGTTTCTGGCATACAATATCCTCGAAAGAAGGATAATCCTCAGTGAACCAGGATCAATTGAGGTATCGTATGGAATTACAGAAAGCACGGGCATTTCTGAAGATGAGTCTTTCCTCATTGAGGAATCCTTGAATTCTGAGAATGACATTATGTCTGATTCATCGGAAAAAGAAGAAAACCGAATTGAATTAATATGCGGGGATATTGAAGATCGGACGGAGATACCGGCTGTACCAGACGAATTTCCTCAGGATATATTTGAATGCAGCGTTACCCCTTACTCTCCGATAATATCAGTGGATTATGCCAGTGCTGTTGCGGTGTATGACTCATACCTCGGACTCGCTGGATACACTCAGGTAATACTAAGCGACATACTTGCCCATCACCGGATTATCATCAACATGAACCTGAATGGGGGCAGTCTCAGTGAAGTAGATGCTGCCGTTTATTACGGTTACCTTCCACATAGGATGGATCTGGGCTTCGGTCTTTTCCGCGAATCCAATCGTTATCTTTTCCGTTTTTATGATGAACACGAAGAAGGAGTCAGAGATGTTGACTTCGGCGGATTCGGAACTGTGATTTATCCTTTCAGTCCTTCTTTGAGAATAGACGGTGCGTTGAGCTATCGCAGATTAACCAGGACCGGTATATGGAATTCATCAGTAGACCTTGATGAGGATATTGTTTCCATCAATGCCGGAGCTGTTGTTGACAATTCATTATGGGGTAGTGTAGGGCCTCGAATCGGACAGAGGCTTTCAGTTCGCGGAGAGTTCGCTCCTGAAATATCAGGTTCGGCAAGCTACTGCACAATCTTTTTTGATTTCAGAAATTACACATGGGTATCAGGGAAGGTGACTCTCGCAACAAGATTTGCAGGTGGTACAAGCTGGGGTTCCGACGCGCAGATATTCTTCCTCGGTGGAGCTATGCCTCACAGATTACTCTGGGGTGAGGTGGATACGATAAATGAGTTACTGGGATTCTATACAAATTATGGAGATCAACTCAGAGGATACGATTACGTTTCGATACAGGGGCGCCGGTACGGTCTGTTCTCCACTGAATTGAGAGTACCTTTTGTAAATACTCTTGCTCTGGATGCACCCCTTCCGATAACCTTCAGAAACGGAAGAGGTGTTCTTTTCATCGATCTTGGCTGTGCATTCAATGATATCAGCAGCTTCCGCGGCGCTTCTACCGATGGAGGCTATCATCTTGAGGATCTTAAAATGGGAATAGGGATTGGTTACAGATTCAATCTTGGCTATTTTATTATAAAGCACGACATTGCCTGGAGAACAGATCTCCATGGTATTTCCCGAAAGCCGGAAAGCCATATCACTATTGGAGCGGAGTTTTAGCAATATGGGAAGTGTTTACTGTCAGAATTCAGATAATTTAATTCCAAGGTGTATAATTCTTGAGCATAGTCTCGGAGGTGAACCGGTTTGAAAGTGCTTCTACTTTTATTTTTTCTTACTGCCCTGGCCTGGGGATGGATCTGTCCTGCCTGCGGAACAGAGAATTCAGGCGCATTCTGTACTTACTGCGATATTCCTGAACCACCGGAGGGTATGGAATTCGTAGGAGCTTCTACTGTTGTTATAGATGGAGAAGATGTTGAAGTAGGTCCATTCTTCATCGATTCGGAACCGGTCATCTACAGAGATGTTTTATCATGGATTTCGACTGAGATTCATCACCTGCAGGAAATACACATATATATTTCGGGTCAGGAGGAACTCCTGATGCCGGGGGAAGCAATGGGCGAAGAGTACACTAATGTGGTTTTTGTCCGGTACTCACCCTGGGTTATCTACAAAGATGTACAGGGATCTGTAACCGGCATCACAGTTCAGACCGGCTGTTTTGATATTCCGGCCGCATCACTTACGTGGCAGGCTGCAAGCCTCTATCTTCATGACAGAGGCAGCCGTCTTCCAAGCAGAGCTGAGCTTACTGCCGCAAATGAATCAGGGATTATAGAAATTGAAGATACGTGGGAAGTATTTAATGCGTATTCTGATTTCATCACCATGACCCTGTCCGGAATCCTTGGCATATCTTCCGCAAATCTTGCTATGTTCTCAGATAGTCAGTCCCCTTCCGATCGTGTGATGTGGGAATGGACTCGAGATGCATGGGGTCAATCTCCGGGGTCGCTTTCCGAATTGGAATCTCCTTACGCACTGATCTTCAAACCTGTTATTCCCCCTGTTGCTGGAACCGCACTCAGAGGAAGCGGGTATTACAATGTGATATTCCGTGGAGTAGTACCAATACTGTAAATTGGAAAGAATGAAGTCTAACCGAAGGGAAAAAGCATGAAGCTTTTATTGAATAGTCTTGCACTGGTTTTAATTGGACTGTTAGCTGGTTGCGGCGGTCGAGAGGTAACCAGAACAGATCCGGATACGGTAACAGACCTTAGTGGTTACTGGAACGAAACTGATGCTCATATGGTTGCTGATTCGATTGTTGACCAGTGCCTCGATGGTCGCTGGCTCACTGAATTCGGAACCGGAGATCGTTCCAGGGAAGAACGGACTCCTAAGCCGGTAGTAGTTGTAGGATCGATTTTCAATGAGACTTCCGAGCACATTAACACGGATCTGTTTATGAACGAAATTGAAAGAGCTCTGCTTGAATCCGGAGAAGTGCAAATTGCTGCCGGTGGAGCAAGCAGAGGTGAGGTCAGAGCAGAAAGATCAGATCAGCGCGTTTTCTCCTCCCCTGAAACTGCCGCTGAGTATGGGCGTGAAATAGGCGCAGACTTTGTAATGACCGGGAGTATCGGTTCAATTGTTGATGAAGAAGATCAAACCAGGAGTATTTACTACCAGACCAGCATTGAACTGATTGATGTAGAGACTGCGCTGAAAGCATGGATGGGCAGCCTTGAGATAAAGAAAATGATTGAGTGGTAGCAGTTTTCTGCTATCTCTCTGAAGTTCTGGAGCTGTCTTGATTATGAAGAGCTCGATTATTTGTACAGGCATCATCCTGATGTTTTCCGGATTGTTGGTCGTTTCAGGATGCGCTACTGATTACACCCGGGAAATGAAACCGGTAACATCCGATCTTCGAAATGAAAGACCGGACCACGCCCTTCAGGAATTCAGAGAGACATTTCAGGATTCTACCGGCAAGAACAGACTGCTTTATCTGATGGAGCTTGGCAATCTTCTCAGACTCTCATATGAGTACACTGAAGCGGAGGCTGCACTGCTTCAGGCTGACCGTCTCAGTGATCAGCAGAGAGGTATTGAGCTGGGGCAGGAAGTGAGTTCGTTTCTAACCAGTGATCTTGCTCTTGAATACCGAGGAGCAGATTACGAGAAAGTATTCATAAATTACTGTCTGGCTGCGTCCTATGCTTCAGAAAACAACATGGAAGATGCTCTTGTAGAATGTCGCGCTGTTAATAATAAACTTCGTGTATTCAATCTTGATTACGAAAGAAACAACAGGAACAGATATGGTGATGATGCGTTTATCCGCTATTTGATGGGCATCCTTTTCGAGAAATCAGGCGATCTTAATAATGCGTTAATAGCGTACAGAAACAGTGCAGCTGTTTATGACTCGTCATATGCGGCGGAATACGGAATTCCAGCGCCTCGTAGAGTCAAGTCGGATATTCTCAGATTATCAAGCGAGCTGGGGATGGAATCGGTATTTCAGAATTACCGTAATCAATGGCCTGAAATTGATAACTGGCGGGATCAGGGTCCTGATGAATCTCACGGAGAGATTGTCGTGATTCTTGAGGCAGGCCTGATTCCTCCCAGAGTTGAGAAGTCATATACCTTTGTTTTTGATGACAGAGTCTACAGACTGGCTCTTCCCGGGATAGCAGCTTTCAAGCAGAGAACTCTTTCAGTTGTTCTTTCCTCCGGAAGCTATCAGTCAAACGGTTTCCTTGCCGAGGATCTTGCCGCAATTGCGCGTAAGAACCTTGAAGATCAGGCTGGTCGGAACATTGCCCGCTCCATTGCACGGCTGGCGATAAAGGCAGGAGTTGCTGAAGCAGGTGAACAGATAGTAGAAGAACTCACCTCTGAAAACAGTACAGTATCAAATATTGCCGGGCTTCTTCTAAGTATTGCTGGAGCTGCTACTGAACGAGCTGATCTCAGAGCATGGCTGACCCTCCCGGAGCAGATTTATGTGGCTCGACTTACCCTTCCTGAAGGTTTGCAGCCGGTGACGATTGAAGTAAACGGTAGAACTATTTTTGCGGATGATGCCGTATCAATTGTTTCCGGTTCCATCAACCTGTACTTCCTCAGAGAGAGCCGGACCCCATGACCAGGACTGAACTTGCATCAATGATCGATCACACACTACTCAGACCGGATGCAGGTCCATTCGATATTGAGACAATCTGCGGTGAATCTATTGAATACGGCTTTGCATCAGTGTGCATCAACCCCATCTGGGTATCGTATGCGAATTCAATCCTGAATGAGGCCGGTCCATTCGTTTGTTCTGTAGTAGGTTTCCCTCTTGGTGCAACGAATTGCATGGCTGAGGAAACTGCCGGAGCAGTCGAGAATGGTGCTTCCGAAATTGATATGGTCATGCCTGCCGGATATCTGAAGAATGGAGATACTCTGAAAGTTGCTGAATTTATCCGGGGTGTAGTGAACGCTGCTTCCGGAAGACCGGTTAAAGTGATTATTGAAACTTGCCTGCTTACAGACCATGAAAAAATACTTGCTTGCAATATTGCTATGGATAATGGAGCAGCATGGGTAAAAACTTCTACCGGCTTTGGGAGTGCAGGGGCAAAAGCGGAGGATGTAGCGCTGATGCATAAAGCGGTTAACGGGAGAATAGGTGTAAAAGCATCAGGCGGAATCAGAACACTTGAGGACGCCCTGTTAATGATAAATGCCGGTGCTGGAAGGCTTGGATGCAGCAGGAGTATTGATATTGTTGAAGCTCTTGAATCCTGACATCTTGAGTATTTGTGTAAATGCAGTGCAGGCAACTGGAGGGGTCAGCCAGTTGCCTGCTTATTTCCTGGACAAAGGATTATTCTCAAACACCGATCAGGGAGGGGATCAGACCGGCCATGTGATGAGAATGAAAAGCGGAATGATTAGTCCTCCGAGAACAACCATTAACCAACTTTTCAGTCCAGGCTTAATCACTATGTATCTCCTTCAGTTTTTAAACTAGTACCCTATAGGTAAGCAAGACTCTTTCCAATTAGAGAGAATATGGAAACCAAAGACGATCTGAATCTTCGACAGCTTGAAGCAGTCAATTATATGGATGGACCTTTACTGGTTCTTGCAGGTGCAGGAAGCGGCAAAACAAGAGTGCTTACCGAAAAAATAGCAAGGATCATAAATACTGAATATTCAGCACCTTGGGAAATTCTGGCTATGACTTTCACCAATAAAGCAGCAGGTGAAATGAGGAAGAGGATCGAAACACTTCTTCCGGGAAAAGGCTTCAGGGTCCGTATGGGTACATTTCATTCGATCTGTGCCTGGATTCTCCGCAGAGAGGCTCACCATCTGGGTTATAATGAGAATTATTCTATTTATGATGCTGATGATCAGAGAACCCTTCTTAGAATAATATTGAAGAATATAGAATTTAAAACGAAGATAACTCCAGGGCTGGCAAAGGGATACATATCCCGAAGTAAAAACACCGGGATAACTCCGGAAGAAGCTGTTCTGCAGTGTGTGAATCAGAGAGAAGCCGATCTGGCAGAAGTATACATGAAGTATCAGGAACGTTTGAAAGTATCGGGAGCCTTTGATTTTGACGATTTGTTGACAGGTGTTCTTAATATATTTCGTCAAAATATTGACACCAGAGATCGCTACTCCTTAATGTTTTCCTACATTCTCGTGGATGAATACCAGGATACAAATAAAGTGCAGCACGAGCTTCTTATCGAACTCACCACGAATGATACCGGTGTATGCGTTGTGGGAGACGATGATCAGTCCATATACGCATGGAGAGGAGCATGCGTTGAGAATATTCTAAAGTTTTCCAATGATTTTCCAGGCACAAAAATCATCAGATTGGAAGAAAACTACAGGTCAACGGGAAATATTCTCCGTGGAGCATCCGCTCTTGTCAGGCACAACCTGAGAAGGCATGACAAGACATTGTGGACCAGGAAGGATGCAGGATGTCCGATCAGGATAAAATCTCTCTATAATGAAGCTGAAGAGGCTGAATGGGTTCTTCGGGAAATTGAGGAAATACTTGAGGATGGTTCATGCACCGCGGATTCCATAGCTGTACTTTACAGGACTAATGCTCAATCAAGACAATTTGAAACTGCCTGCAGGAAACACAAAATCAATTACGAGGTTGTCGGATCACAGAGGTTCTATGAACGGATGGAAATAAAGGACATAATTGCTTATCTCAGAATCCTTCTCAATCGAAATGATCGTCTAAGCCTGCAGAGGATTATCAACCGGCCCTCAAGGGGGCTGGGGAAAAAGGGAGTCTCATCCTTCTTCAATTACATCGATTCCACCGGCATGGGTCCAATTGAAGCGATGCTTGTCTCTGATAAGATAAGCGGGATCACTTCCAGGGCTCAGGCCGGTCTGAAGAGACTGGGTGAATGGTTCAGACTGGCTGAGGAAGATATCCTTACCGGTGTTTCTGCGTCCAGGACAGTAGAAAGCCTGCTTGAGAATATCGGCATCACGAAGCAGTACGATTCCGGTGATATTATTGACTTGTCCCGGCTGGAGAATATTGCCGAATTCAGAAAAAGTGTTGCAGAATACGACAATGCCCTTTCAGCAGGAGGTCTGCCGGGATTCATGAATGAGATAAGCCTGGCTACGACAGTTGACGAATATGAAGGAGAAAAGAGCGGGAAAATTGCTCTGATGACGCTTCATTGCGCAAAGGGTCTGGAATTCAATACGGTTTTTGTAGCAGGACTCGAGGAAGGGATGCTCCCGTTCGTAAGGCCCGGTGAATATGCTCCGAGTGATATTGAGGAAGAGAGAAGACTTCTTTATGTGGGTATGACCCGGGCGAAGGAACGATTGATACTGACCTATGCTATCAGTAGAAGAAGAGCTGGAGTAAGGCAATGCGGACCTTCCAGGTTCATTTATGAGATCAGCAGCGGAGAAGACAGATTTCAGTCTCCCGTTGAAACTGCAACCGACAAAAATATTGAAACTTCTTCCAGCACTGATGAAGGAACCATATCCTACAGCAGAGGTAATCTTATCAGGCACCCAAGATATGGTAAGGGACTTGTACGAAAAGCAGTGAGGAAGGGTTCCGAGTGGCAGATCACAGTTGATTTCGGATTTGACGAACCAAAGACTCTGGTTACAGGATATGTGCCAGTCCCGATATTGAAGAAAAAGGGATCAATGACAGACCTATGATAGGGTCATGATAGGGTCCATGATAGGGTCAAACCTTGTATTTTGATAAATACTACAGATTACAGGAGATATGAGACATTAATACAGGGTATATCATAGCCGTGAAAGTGAATCACTATGTCTCCTGTGATTGATTATGAGAAAGCATGTCTGCTGAAATTTAGTGATGCGATTGATTCCATCGCAGGAGAGAATGTTTTTCAGATGGCTGTCGATGTGGAAATCATTGAGAGCCTTTTCACTGGAGGTACGGAGGTACTATATGTAGAATAGTAATATACCTTCCCGATTAATAATACCTGAAGAATAAAGCAATTATAGTATGAATGGAAACAGTTAATGATGGTAGATATCATAATACAAGGTTTGACCCCAATTGCGAAGCGGGTAAGGCTTGATGTTCTGGAGATGATAAAGGCCGCTGGCAGCGGGCACCCGGGGGGATCTTTCTCCGCGGTTGAGATTCTTGTTGAACTTTACTGGAAAATTATGAGAATTCGTCCGGAAGAACCAAACTGGGAAGACAGGGACAGGTTCATTCTATCCAAGGGTCATGCCTGCCCGGCATTGTATTCCGTACTTGCCAGAAGGGGATACTTTGATCCTGCCGAACTGTTAACATTCAGGAAATTGAATTCAAGACTTCAGGGGCATCCTGATATGAGTAAACTGCCCGGGCTGGATGCCTCTACCGGAAGCCTGGGGCAGGGTCTGTCACTTGCATGCGGTATTTCTCACGGGATACGACTTGATGGAAGAGACAGTCGTGTTTACTGTCTTCTCGGTGATGGCGAGCTTCAGGAGGGAAATATCTGGGAAGCAGCGATGACCGCGTCTCACTACGATCTAAAAGATCTTACCGCCATTGTTGATAGAAACCTTGTTCAGCTTGATGGCCACGTATCTGATGTAATGGAGATTGAACCTCTTGTGGACAAATGGCTTGCATTCGGATGGGATGTGATCGTTGCTGACGGTCACAGTTTTGTTTCCCTCGAAAAGGCATTTGAGCATTGCGAAAAAACCGAATTTCCATCGGTTATCATCGCTGATACCGTTAAAGGTAAAGGGGTATCCTTCATGGAAAACACCTGCATCTGGCATGGGAAGTGCCCGGATGAACTTGAATACAACACTGCGGTGGAAGAAATCCAGGGAGGGCTCTCATGAAAGACCTCAAACCCACAAGAAAAGGCTACGTTGAAGGAATCCTTCAGGCAGGCAGAGAGAACGATCGAGTTGTGGTAATTGAGGGAGATGTCTCAAGGTCAATCGGAAGCGCATCGTTTGAAAAAGAATTTCCTGAAAGGTTCTTCAATCTTGGAGTCAGCGAACAGGATATGCTCGGAGAGGCGGCAGGACTCGCACTGATGGGATTCATCCCATTCGTTGGCACGTACGGCGTTTTCGTTGCCGGAAGAGCATGGGATCAGATACGTACGAGCATCTGCTACATGAATCTGAACGTAAAGATAGCCGGCGCTCACGGAGGAGTAAGCGTTGGTCCTGACGGAGCCACTCATCAGGCTCTTGAGGATGTTGCCCTTATGCGTGTACTACCCAATATGCATGTACTTGTGCCGGCTGACGCTAACCAGACTCGAGCGGCGGTACTGACTTCTATGAATACAGCCGGTCCTGTTTACATTCGTTTCGGGAGGAATCCTGTTCCACAGATATATCCTATTAACGCATCAGTTGAAATCGGGAAGGGGCATCTGCTTGAGGAGGGAAGCGATATAACTCTGGTCTCGTGCGGAGCCATGGTCAGTCTTGCGCTCACCGCTCGGAAGCTTCTGTCGAAACGCGGTATATCAGCTGGAGTTATCGATATGGTATCTGTTAAACCACTCGATCGGAAACTTCTGATTGAGCAGGTTGAAAAAACCGGAGCAATTGTGGTTGCTGAGGATCACCAGGCAATCGGAGGGTTGTTTGGAGCTGTAGCCGAAACACTTACGGTGCAACATCCTGTACCCGTAGGTGTCGTTGCGGTCAGAGACAGTTTCGGAACAAGCGGAACTCCTGCCGAAGTGAGGGAGAAGTATAAACTCACAGCTGAGGCGATAGTATTCGAAGCTGTGAAATTGCTGGAGGAATAGACCGATTTCTCATTGACTTGAAATGCCCTCACCTGTAGTATGCATCATACTTAGGGGTGAAATATTGTAACTGTCATCGTATTCAAACAGGAGGAGTTAAATGGCACGAGTACTTATCTGTGATCCGGTTGCTGAAGATGCTCTTGAGGCAATCCGGAAAGCCGGACACGAGGTTGTTGAGAAAACAGGTATGTCACCTGAAGAACTGCTTGAAACAGCTCCGGCGTTTGACGCGCTTGTTATTAGAAGCGCGACCAAGGTAAGGAAACCCGTACTTGAGAAGGGAGCCGCAGGAAACCTGAAGCTTGTGGTTCGCGGCGGTGTTGGTCTTGATAATGTTGATCTTGATTCCGCAGCCGATCTTGGCATTGCCGTAAGAAATACACCTTCAGCAAGCAGCGTTGCCGTTGCCGAGCTTGCACTGGCGCATATGCTTGCATGCAGCCGCTTCCTTGGACCGGCCAACTGCACAATGAAGCAGGGTGAATGGAACAAGAAAGCCTACGGCAAGGGTAAGGAACTCTGGCACTCTACACTCGGTCTTATCGGCTTTGGCAGAATCTCTCAGGAAGTCGCCAAACGCGCAAAGGGATTCGAGATGGATGTAATTTTCTTCGATCCATATATAGACAGTGTGGACGGAATAGAAGCGAAAAAAGTTGATCTGGAAACACTCTGCAAAGAATCCGATTTCATCAGTCTTCATATTCCTCATAACAAAGAAACTCATTACCTTCTAGACACTAAGCAATTCGATATGATGAAGGATGGCGTTGTAATAGTGAATTGCGCCAGAGGTGGAACCATCAATGAGACATCGCTTCTCGAAGCACTGAATTCCGGGAAGGTTTTCGCCGCAGGAGTTGATGTTTACGAAGAGGAACCAGCCAGGAAAAATCCCCTTGTGGAATACGAAAGAACCGTGGCTACACCTCACATCGGAGCCGGAAGCGCCGCCGCCTCAAAACGAGTGGGTGCTGAAGTAGCCCGCGAAATAAACGAATTTTTCGAATAGAACATTGTTGAACACTAAAGTGAAAGGTGGATCCATGCGGATTAACTGGATAGGTATTCCAGCTGCTCTGATTCTCCTTATGATCCCTTCACTGTCCGCGGCTCAGGATAGTGTCGAAAATTTGACACCCACTGATGATACCGTTTCAGAAGTGGTGACAGAGGACGCTGCTGCTGAGGAAACTGAAGCTCAGCCCGCAGCAGGAGAATCGCTGCTGGAACCTGATCCCGGATTAGATACACCAGGCATGATAACAGTTCAGGACAAACCCAACAATGCTGGAGATCAGCTTATTGTTTCGTTTGAGCCTGCTGTAAATCCTGAAGGTATTCAATGTTACAATGTCTACAGACGTGTTGTCAGCGAGGAAAGCGAAAATGCCTGGAATTTAGTCAAGGTAATTCCTGTTGATAAACCGACGGAGTTTATAGACGGATACGACCCTGAATACCCGATAGAACCGGGAACCTTGTACGAATATAGAATCGCTTCTGTATCTTTGGAAGACATAAAGTATTTCGGTTCTATTTACGGTGCAACAATAGCAGCGGAAGGTGAATGGTTCCATACCGGTAAAGTCAGAGTGCTGGTCGCCGGTGGTCTGTTCATCTTTCTCATTTTCTACTACTTCGGCAAAGCTCAGAGAGGCGCTAAGATGTACCTCAGACCGATAGCCGGCATCGAAGCTATAGATGAGGCTATTGGAAGAGCGACGGAGATGGGCAAGCCGATTCTCTACGTACCTGGATTATCTAACATTGCAGATGTTGCCACGATTGCAAGTCTTACAATTCTTGGAAGAGTCGCGAAGAAAGTAGCTGAATATCAGACAACTCTTATGGTTCCCAATCGAGATCCCATCGTTTACACAGTGGCCGAGGAATGCGTCAAGCAAGCATACCTTGAGGCTGGGCGCCCGGACGCTTACGATCAGGATTCGGTTTTCTTCCTCACTACAAGTCAGTTCGCCTTTGTAGCAGGTGTTAATGGAATAATGATGAGAGAGAAACCCGCAACCAATTTCTACCTCGGCATGTTCTGGGCGGAGTCGCTTCTCCTCGCGGAAACAGGCTCACTCTCAGGTGCGATTCAGATAGCGGGAACCGATGCCGTGACCCAGCTGCCGTTCTTTATCACTACCTGTGACTATACGCTGATCGGTGAGGAACTGTACGCGGCCAGCGCTTATCTTGGACTCGAACCTAAGCAGGTAGGGGCCGTCAAAGGGCAGGATGCTTGTAAAGCGATCATTATGGGTTTCATAACATTAGCACTTGTATTTGGAATTATTGACGTCATAGCAGATACTCATATTCTGGACTGGCTGAGAAATCTTGTAACCAGTCCGATCATAGAGTAAGCCCACCGGAAAGGAGAAAGAACAGTGAAAAGAACTGTTCCACTGATGATAGTACTGGTGGGCGGAATACTGATGATGGTTCAGTATTTCATCCCGCACCAGACATCAGAAACAATATTTAACTACTATACACAATGGACTCCGATAATTGTTGCGTTTGCACTCATTCTTGGTGTAGGGAGTCTCACCAGGATTCACTCACACAGAATACGCAGGAAAGCAAAGAACTGGCAGTACAGCTGGGCCGTGCTTATACCACTTTATCTCATGCCCGTTCTCGCGCATATATGGCCTGTATCTCTTCACGGAGGAATGGATTCGCCGAGTATTTTCCACTTCATCTTCATGCATATACAGGTTCCTATCCAGGCGACAATGTTCAGCCTGCTGGCGTTTTACATCGCCAGTGCCGCGTTCAGGGCATTCAGGGCCAAATCCGCCCTGGCAACCGTACTGCTTCTCGCAGCGGTGATTGTCATGCTTGGTCAGGTTCCGATAGGAGCGATGCTTGGCAAATGGCTTCCGGAGACAGGGTTATGGATACTTCGATACCCCAACCTTGCCGCTAAACGCGCAATCATGCTGGGTGTAGGGTTCGGCATGCTGGCAACCAACCTTAAAATCATATTCGGCGTCGAGCGTAACTGGCTCGGCGGAGCAGGGAAGTAGGTGAGTGCCGTGAATATATGGGAAAAGATGCTGAACATTAACAGGCGCTGGATCTTCCTTGCAGTTGGAATAGTATCGATAGTTCCGTTTCTCATTGGATTCGGAATGCCGATAACTACAACAATAGAGGTTGAGAATATTTTCAACTATGTGAATGAACTGGGACCTGAAAACGCCATGTTCATCAGTTTCGATTTCGCGCCCGGAACTCAGGCTGAGAACATGCCGATGGGTGTGGCTGTTATGAGGCA
>CBDVBK010000054.1:0-23845 GCA_965372215.1 uncultured bacterium
AACCAGAAGCCATTTGTCCAGAGCCAGCTGTCGGTTGAGACATCCGGCGGTATATTACCTCCGCACAGGGGAAGGGGAGGCTGGACATGGTATACAGGTGCCGCTGGCTGGCTCTACCGTCTGGGTATTGAAGCGATACTTGGAATCACCCGAAAGGGTGACAGACTGATGATCAATCCATGCATACCCGAATCATGGCGCGAGTTCGGAATAACGATTCGCTATGACTCTTCCGTATATCACATACATGTGGAGAATCCTGAAGGAATTTCAAGTGGTATTATAAGTGTAGAAATGGACGGAGAATACTTCACTAATGGAGATATTCCTCTGGTTGATAACCAGGCTGAGCATGATATCAGAGTGATTATGGGATAAAGAATAATTACATCTGCCGTGATACCTCGTTTCTTTCCTCTTCATAGTAGTCCGAAAGATCGAAGGGGTAGAGTTCACTGAAAAGATCGGTTCATAGAACCCTTCATAGTTTCATTCACCGTCAAATATCCCCTGGAGGATTGTCCTTGACCCAATAGGTAAACATCTGTATACATCTCGTTAGAGTTATGGTGATCCGGTCATGAATGTATGCTCCGCCATCAGGTGGATAAAACGGATCATAACCGGAAAGGTACCTGACGAGAGGTTGGGCTGTCGGGCGCTTCATCTTTCACCTGGAGGTGATAGGTGGGCGCTTTCTGTGGATTTCCCCAGGACCGCAAGGCTTCTGGCTGTGTTGGTTTCTGTGTGTACCCGGACAAATACAGCCCCAGGCAGCCGAAGAAGACTTCTCTTTACCAATTGCTGGATGCCCATTATATAGAGTTCAGGAGTGTATACGACACACGTTTCTATAAACGCTACGGCTACTGGCGTCCGGTTACCGATGAGGTTGTTGGTAAGTACGTGCAGTGTGGTGATCCACATTTCGGCTTCGCGAGGATCAGATGTGAAGAATGTGGTTCTGAATACCTGAGACCCTTCTCTTGCAAGTGTCGTGGTTTCTGCCCAGCCTGTTCGAAGAGGAAGTCATTAGACCTTGCAATCTTCCTTGAGGAAGAACTCTTCAGACCGATTTCACACCGTCACTGGGTGTGGAGTGTTCCGAAGATGCTCAGACTACACTTCCTGCATCACAGAGAGCTTTTACCAAAGCTCTGCAGATGTGCGTGGAACTCGATCACCATGTATCTTCACGAAGCCAATGGTCGCGATGATATCTTTCCCGGAGGCATCCTGGTGCCCCAGACCTTCGGTGGAATGGCTAACTGGAACCCCCATGTGCATGCCCTGATTACTGACAGCTGCTGGGACAGGGAAGGCAACTGTTATCGCATGCCTGAAATAGACACCGCAGATATCAAGGGGATAGAAAATCTCTTTGCCGGTCTTGTTTTCAGGATGCTTCTCAAAGAAGACATGATCTCAGAGGATCTGGTGGAGAACATGAACTCCTGGAAGCACAGCGGTTTTAGCGTCTACTGTACGCAGCCCATTGAAGCATGCGATGATAACGGTCGAAAGACCCTGAGCGAATACATCTCAAGGGCACCATTCTCACTTGAGAGAATGAGCTTTAATGAAGGTTCTGGTACAGTGCTTTACAGGGGAGAGCATTTTCATCCCACCCTTGGAAGGAACTTCGATATCTCTGATCCCCTGGAGTGGATCGCGCGGATAACATCCCATATCCCAAGGAAGGGAGCGAAGCAGGTCATATACTACGGGGCGTACAGCCAGGCATGGCGTGGCCGTGAACGCCGCCAGGGCATTTTACCGAAAGCTCTAACCGAAGAGAAATCCGACTCTTCCATAAAAGACCGTTCCTCATGTTCCAGACGCAGAAGACAGCTGTGGGCTGTGCTTCTGAAAAAGGTCTGGAATGTTGATGCCTGAAGTGTCCAAAGTGCGGAGGGAAGATGAAGGTCATCTCTTTCATAGAACAGCCTTCGGTTATCAGGCGCATCCTGAAACATCTTGATCTCTGGGAGGATCCCAGACCTCCGCCCGAACCCCTGGAGATGGTCTGCGAACCCTGCGCAGACTATATCCCATGGAAAGACGATGTTCCTGAAATAGAGGTTGGTTGAGAATACTCGAATTCGGCTTCAGAGGGCAGGTGCATCCTCATGTGGTGTTCCCGGAGCTTGTTCGCTGCTTGTTTTGTTGACGTGGGATTGTTTCGGGAAGTATAGTCAGTTTCAGATAGGAAAATTGGGGTATTAATGAACGGATGAGCTGCTTCGGGAGGTGTTACCGGAACGGCGGAAAAACCATTGTCCTATTGCTTTGAATAAGTACCTCTATAGACAATATTTATGTTCTTATGAGTAACTTATTTGCGATTGCACATGGAATTACAACCACTACATTCGTTGGGACGTAGCCCACGCCCCTCTGCCTGACAGAGCCTGATCACGACTTTCCCGAAGATGAGGACTGGGAATTTGATAGTGATTACTCTGGATTTGATGATTATCCTGACGCCACTTTCAGATAATCTGGAAAGAGTTCATTGACAAGAGTGTTTCATTTAGTGATTTTTGCATTGCTGTTAGATACGATACACCCCTTTCGTATGAAACGGAGTTATGGATGAAAACATATTCTGCATATCTCAATGTACAGAACACGAATGTTGTATTTAATGGTGATCCCAACCAGATACTAAATGTGTTTGTAACAGTTATAACAAACGCCCTTGCTGGCAACAATATAACCCTGGATGCACAAGATGCTATAGATGGCGCACAGGTTGTGATTGAGTTAATACGTGTTGATGAGGGTAATCAGATGATGCGTTGGATTGCATTCTCCGGAGCAGCTGTATTCGCCGGGAGAGTATCGGTTTATACAGATGGCAATTGGCAGAGCTATGACTTTGCTGAGAAGAAGAGTTGGGGAATAATGGGTGGAGACTCATTTGCGTTACTCAGTAAAGCAGCCAAGACTGCCGGAATCAACGTAGCTCGCTTCATTTCAAGCCAGTTACTGAAAGGGTAGGGTTATTATCTTTGATTGATTGAAGAGGAAAACAATGTATTGCCAAAAATGCGGATATCAGAATGCGGATGGATCACAGTTTTGCAAATCCTGTGGGACTCAGTTCAGCGCACCTATCCGACAAGGACAAGGAATTAACAATTTCATTCCCAACCGCCCTCCTCCTAGACCTGATCAGCAATTCAATGTAGGAAGTATCAGTGATCATAAAGGTTTAGCGGTATTATCAATATTTATTGGCTTGTTTATACCTGGTGCAATAGCCTTTTACTACTCCTCTCAAGTGAACAAGCATCTAAGCGTTGGAAATTACCCTGCAGCAGTTGAAGCATCGAATGCAGCGAAAACCTGGGCAATTGCGGGAATTGTAATAGGAGTGATCGTCTGGTATAGCATAATAAACAGTAACAGTGGTTATTACTAATAATGCGGTTTCAGTTTCAGTATATGTTTAGATAATATTGCCACTATTTATATCCAACAGTAGACATATTTGCTTAATGAAAGCGATCGACAGAACCGGTTGAAATCATCGAAGAAGCCTGAATTTAGCAGGTAGTGGTGAATATTTGCCATCGAAAGGAACATTTAATGAAACATGAAGATCTCGAAGATATGGCTAAACGCTTTGACCCTGCCAGAGAGTATTTAATGTCTATACCGAAACTTAGCTCGGACGCGAGCATTGAACAGGTTGTACACGTTATGATAATGCTTGGACGAAAGTGCTCTATGTTAACGACTGAAGAGACCGATCAAGTATGTGATTGAACCTGTTGCATACGAACTAACTACCGGAGAAGAATCACCTGTCATTCCACCGTGTTACTTGAAAAAGTAGGAAAATTATTATTTTGTTTCCCGCTCATAAGTTTATTTCCAATCATATGGACAGTCTCCTCCGCAATTTCCGCTCTGTAACGATCTACCTGCTCCCATAGTCTCCAAGAGATTGGACTTTTCTCAGCTTATCCTCAGGCAACTGCAGCAGGCATAACCACTGAGTTATCCGATCAGAGGATACTTCATACCTCTCTGCAAGCTGCTTCCTCGTGAGTTTATCTCGGACCATCTCTTCATGAAGTTACCGGTGCATATCTGCCTGCATCGATGTTTGACTAGGGGTGTTTCAGGTCGTTTTGGCAGGTTCAGGCAGGAATCTGAGGTTATCGGAACGAATGGACTGCTTTATGAGCAGGTCATGGGATTGTGGAAAGTCCATTGTCCCATTGATATTTCTTACCTGTTGTCATTCTTTGGCATATGACGGGACACTCATGCTTATGAATTGTTTGGAAGCGAAGTTTCCGAGTATAAGAGAAGCTCCACCGATAACTTGACAAACAACAATAATTCACATATACTAATAAAGTAGGCGAGGTGTCGGTGGTGCTATCAGAAGGAGGATTAAATGTTTGATCATAATGGGCCTCCAGATCTTACACCCAACTTCCCGTATAGTGTTCCGAATTTGAAGATTAATAATGATCTTAACCATCCTCAGCCAATCGGCCCACACTTTGACATCATCACCAGCATCAATGGTGGGGTAGATAAGCTCAGGATCGATCCATATGGTAACCCATTAGGTGGCGACACACATATTGGGCCTATAAAAATGCCATGGGAGTAGTGTGACCAACAGCACGGCTTAGACGTGCTCCTTTCTCGCGGACAGCCAGGGCATCCACCGTTGTTAATGAAGGTGCCCTGGCTTTCGTATTTTTGTTCGACGAGAACTTAGGATGAGGTTCTTCAATCTTGTGTGCACTCCCTGACAGAATTGACACTTTCGACAGAATCCACCAGCAAAGAGGGATTAACTTCCCATACCGGACTTGACTTACAGCCAAGTTGTTCCTCCGAAATCATCTGATAGGGGAGACCACGCGCTTCAGATCCTCTGAGTCGAAAGTATCCTTCCATTTTGCAGTTCTGTCAGTTCTGTCAGTTTTGTCACAGGGCTATGCCGGAAAACCAAACCCATACAATCTTGCAGAGAAGTCCACGGGTGCTGATCAGGGTTCCAATTCTCGGAAATCTGGTCAGTCATTCTATTAGTGAAGCCTCAAAATACTATGCTATCCTCTTTGAGTTCTATTTCTCGTCGCTGTCAATACTGGGAGTCTTCACGTCCCCTTGTCTCTTTACTTGATCCAGGGTCTTGCCATTCTTGTACTTCCACTCCGTCCACCCGTTCGCTCGACGAGCCAGGAGGACGGCAGCCGGGTCATCATTAATGGAGTAGTCCCGGATATGGGTTGAGCCATTCGTCTAGAACTTGAGCTTCAAAGTTACACTCCATCCCAGATTCGGCAGAGAATTGAACATTTACTTTGTTTAAGAATACAGGCCCATTCAAACTCATGGCTCCATCTTCTGTCGGCAAATCAATATATAAGATATTGCGTGGTCGTGCGAACAATTCATCCCCAATAGGCTGAACATCAATCGAAACAGTACGACCGAGCGAGTTAATATTCCACTGGGGTACATTATAAATATTCTCTAGATTTAATGTTGGCATTTTATCCTGTGTATATGCCTGAAATGAGATCTGTAATATAGTCTCGATGCACCTCTGCAAAACATACACAGCTGTTAATAGTTGGGCAGCACAATTTGTTTCGAAAGAAGCCTGCCGAACTTTCCCTCGAAGAGCAAGAAGTACATTCTCCTCGATTTCAGCATTTACTACATTTTCAAGTTTTATTACATCATTGGCAATCTTATCTAACCCATACTCATCTGTCATCCGGAGCATCAGTTCTTTAACCCTCGAAACTAGAGGGTGTCGCGAAAGGAGTATAGCCAGTTCTGCGACAGGTTCATTCAGCGCTTCGACATCACTTTCTTCTTGTAAACGTTGAACCATTGGGAGGTTTTCGTCGAAGAAGTACGGATCAGCTGCTTCAAACACCGTGCCACCAGCATCTACCAGTTCATGCACTAAGCTCTGCGAGATGAAGCGCAGAGAACAATGCCCAATTGCAAATGCTTTCAAGGTTTCTTCCTCCAGTGGTTTCACACTCTTCCCAATCACCTCAGGAAGCCCCATCGCAAGCTCCGTGTAATTAGCATGTGCTCTAAGGTAACTTGCGAACTGATGACAACGATCCCTCCCCAGTTGAAAGACAGGATTCAACATTTCCATCTTCTCCCCTGGCGTATGTCGAAGAGGATCCATAAGTAATGTACCGATAGCAGCTCTATCAGACTGTTTCTGGATGCATCGCGCTATACGACATGACAGTTGAAATGCTGAACTCATGATTATCTCCTGCGGTTTAAATGTAGTTTATTATTCACTGCTTCAGACACTATCTGTTCTACATCAGAGCGTTTCACGTAGTCTCCTATGGTCATGTCGCTGACCCGCTCAGTCGTAAACACGAAACGTCTTTCCTCCAGTAAGTTAAGTATCTCGTTCGGAATGTAGCGTTTACAGTGTCTCAAATAGTCCTCTACCAGCAACCGCTCACGACCTACTGTAGTACAGAAGGTGCGCCATGTGGAAGGATGATAGCGGGAGAGTGAGCAAAGAAGAAATAGCGAAACCAAGTGAGCACCGAGAAGATGAACGTGAACAACGCCTTTGTCTGAGTATGTACCGATAGAAAGGAACCGTCGCCCACTTGTATCAAGAATCGTTATATCCGAATGACTACCCATTCTTGGTCGAAGTAGATAATCAGTGGTATTGACGATTTGTGGCGTTAGATATGTGTCAGATAGTCCTGGGATCCCAGTTATCACTTCATCAGGAAGAACGTTAACACCATCCTTGACACGATCGATAATTGTACCGTCGGATTTGAGAGTTCTTAAGATGGGGATAGCTCTGGGAGTACTGCCCAGGGCACGCTCGAATTCGCTACTAATTTCTGGGACAACAGCAAGTGCATCGGAAAGCGATACCTTGCATCCGCCGCGAAATACCTGCGAGTTTGGAAGAGTTGAACAGAACTGAAACAGACCTCCAGTGGGTGAGTCAGAAAGGACTGCATAATGATGGTGAAAGACGATTTCACCATCGTCTTCCCAGCAATGACGCATACCATGATTGGTAATTTCCAATGGTTGATTTGAAGCGACTAGAGTAAAGGCCCGAAGTAGGCTAAGGGTGCCATAATAGATCTGCACAGGGAGTGTGCTGAGCGATGTTGTGGTTGCAGCTTTGAAGTACTCCCCCGCTTGCTCAATGGAGGCGGCTATATCATCATAAATCACGCTATTGGGTGGCTGATGCCACCTATCAACCAGTTCTCGTATATTTTCTGTTGTGGTGTATGCATGCAGATGCCGCCATGCATCATCGGAGGGTGCTTCACTATAGACTGTTGTAGTCGGTGCTATGATTAATCCCAAGGCACTCTCCTGTCTGTATTACTGAGGCATACCATCTTGGGGTACATGGCTCTAACATCCTGCATATCCTTCATAGAACTCATTTCACAAGAGCGTTCTCCCCCTGTATCTGGTTGATACAGTTTGTGCATCTATCTCCCCAACCGGTTTCCTCGACCATGTTCCCGCCATATTGTACTCCAAGCGCCGCCGTCCTACTCGTCAACAGTAAATATATACGTGTCATATATCTCAGTAACTGAAGATATGGTGACTATAACATTGATACTATTAATTTAACTATCCTGTAGTCAAGTCGTCATGATTCGGAAAACGCACAAGCACATGTAAACTATCCTTGCGCATTCCTTTAAAAGCAGATTGTCCAGTATTCACTGGAAAGGTCACCCGACAATATGTTCTTGAGAATCAACTATCCAATAAAGTGAACTACCTATTCGATCTACGCAACTGCATTTCAGTAACCAGTTGTCTGCTCCAGTAGTCACCCAAAGAAACGATATTGCTGAAAATTTTTTTAGGCATCTTCAATAGACAGAGCTACTGAGTTATCCTGTCCGATGAAACTCCTTGCTTTTGTGCAAGCTGCTTCCTGATGAGAATATATCAGATCGTTTGGTCATAAAACATCATGAATGAAAGTGGAATTCACTTAAATAGTTCGAATATTGGGCTCTTCCGAAATTTGCGTACATAGCATGAGTGGATAAGTGTGGACATGACACTATATTTCAATGGTAAACTTCCACCTAAACCATTGAAGGAGCATCATGTCCACAAGTCAATTATACCACAATCAAGACCTGAAGGGTGTAAAGTACCTTCGAACGAAATATGCAAGTGGCAAAACCATCTATCATGGAGCATTATCCGCGAGCTACGTGAAGTGCTCCAAATGCAATTCAACCAGTGTAATGCGTTCTGGCGGAGTAACTCGAACCTTTAAGCTATTACCCACCGGGAAGAGACAAAACTGTCTTCGCTTGTTTATACCAAGAGTCGTATGCAATGAGTGCGGAACCATTCGCCAAGTAACCGTTCCGTTTGCCGAGGGACGAAAAAGCTATACAAGAACCCTTGCTCGTTATGTATTTTGCCTGTGTCAGTTTTTACCCTTGAAATATGTTGCGGAATTTTGCGGTCTTTCCTGGGACACCGTTAAACAGATAACTATATGGAGTAAGAACATCTCCTTTAAGCTATCTTCGATAAGCTGAATGAAAATATCGTACTGCTTATTTGATTTCTGTAAACTATAGGAAAGTGGATTTTCCACAATCCTATGATCTGATCACAAAGCAGCTAATTCGTCCCGATAAACCACCGATTCCTGCCTGAAATTAACCATACGACCTGAAACACTCGCAGTCAAACATGCCTTCACGCAGATTTTCACTGGAAGTACCGCATCATGGCGCACTACCCCCCTGAAGCAGGATCGCTGACAACTTATACAACTTATCCAACCTCTATTTCAGGAACATCATACCCCATGAGCAAGGTTGCAAAGGATATTTACCTGGCAGGAGGGCTTTTTCAGTACGCGGAGCAGATATGATGATCTGGTCAGAAGTTCGGTTGAACCAATGCCGGGTGCTATCCCTCTGCCGTCCCTGGAAGACGTGACTCTTGAACTGATCGATGAACTCTAAAAAAGGTATTTCTGAACTGTCAATCAGTCGTACATGCTTGCCCGGTTCAACCTGAGAAGCGGCAGATCAACGATCAGGAGGGAATCAAGCCCTTCAATGGAAGGCATTCCAATCCGGATAAAAGGGCGTTCCGGTTCCTTCAGAAGCAGTATGAAACTCTCAGAGTCAAACCAGAAGCCATTTGTCCAGAGCCAGCTGTCGGTTGAGACATCCGGCGGTATATCAAGGTTCTCCCTTAACAGCTCATGAAACACCGAATCCATCTGAATAATGGCTCCAAGGTTGAGCACCGTTCCGTCGTGAAGCCATGTGCGATAGGAGCTGAAAAGAGATACTCGATTCGGATTCTGAATAAGTTTAACCCGCATCAATCCGGCCACCCAGGTGGATCCTGAAACGAGAAGCTCCAGCATTCTTTCCTCTGAGGCACCTGCATCGACCAATGATGGAACAATATCAGCAGGCAGCGGCGCTATCCAGAAAAGTGTATCCTTTGTTCCTGACCCTCTAATCATGCAAACGCCCTGAACAAGGTAATGATGCGAAATACCACCGGCAACGTACGTTGAATCCATACTGATAACAATCAGAACCGAATCTGGTGTCTGTTCCGCAGGACGAGCGTTCTCAGGGATTTCAGATGACCCATCAGGAGATTGCGCCAAAACGATCAGAAGGAATAGTATAACGCTCATCTAATTGAAAACCCCTTCCTCTCTAAGGCTCAGGGTTTCACCGTCAGCGACGATCAAATGATCGAGAAGCCTGAATCCGAGGCTTTTTCCAAGATCCCGCAGGTTTTTTGTAAGTCTTATGTCCTCCTGGCTTGCCCGTTTGGCTCCGCCGGGATGATTGTGAACCAGAATGACACCGGTAGCACCGGTAGCGATAACCTTCTCCAGTAGATTTCTGGGATGTACCGCGGCCTTATCCACAGTTCCGAATTCCAGAATACATTCAGTAATCAGCCTGTTACTCGAATCCAGCAGAAGGGCAATGAGCCTCTCTTTCCTGAGAGCACTCATTTTAATTTCAAGATATTCTCTGACTTTCTCAGGACTGTCAATAACCTGTGTGCCTTTCTTTAACTTGAACGATTGCGTGGTGATGGAAGTTGCCAGGTTCAGGAGAACGGAAGCCGCCGGACCTATACCAGGAACAGTCTGAAGCATCGAAGGAGGCTGGTTCAGCACACCTCGAAGAGATCCGAATTTATCAATAAGTGCTGCAGCTGTTTCTTTTGTATCCTTCCTCGGGATTGCATAGGTCAGAAGGAGTTCGAGTGCATCTCTGTCCGAAAACCCTCTGATTCCTGCCTTAAGAAACCTCTCTCTAAGACGTTCTCTGTGCCCTTTCGCTGAAAGACTCATTTTTCCAGATAAACCGTTGTGGACGGAAAAGCGAAATCAAGTTCGAGATCGTGCACGATTCTCATGATATTCAGATTAAGGATTTCCCTCTTATTCAGCCAGACCTTGTAGTCGGTTGTCAGTATGAAGTATCTCATCTCGATATCCAGCGAGGAGTCACCGAAACCGGTGAAATTCACAAAGATGTTATCGTTGTCGACGGATTCATCGTCCAGAAGCATTTGCCGCAGCTGAATCAGGAGTTTTTCCATCTTGTCGGGGGTAGTGTCATAAGTTACTCCAAGTGTCGCTGTTGTTCGTCTCATCGGGCGCTTGGAGTAGTTATTGACATTGGAGTCCATTAACTCCTTGTTTGGTATTGTCACGAGGGTTTTTTCCACTGTGCGTATTCTGGTCGAACGTATCCCGATCTCCTCAACTGTTCCGGTAACGCCGTTGATCTCGACAAAATCCCCCACCATGAAAGGCCTGTCAAGAAAAATTACTACCGAAGCGAATATCCCCGATATGGAATCCTGAGCTGCTAGAGCCATTGCCAGGCCACCGATTCCCATTCCGGCGATAATCCCGCTTACAGGATATCCGTTGGACTGCATGTAGAAAATGATTCCGATTGCAACAACGATGAATTTAGCGAGTTTACGGAGTATGGGGATGAGCTGATCATCCATCCTTGACTCTGTATCGGCTGCGATATCTGCCATCTGTTTAGAAACGGCGTCAATTGCTCTCATAATGAGCCAGAGGATGTTTATTGTAAGAAGGAAGAGGAATATTTTTTTTATCCAGTCAACCGTAGGGAGTGGCAGTGAATGTATCAGCAGAGAGAAATAGATCCCCATGATAATGATCAGGAAAGACGCCGGTTTGATAAGATCCCGGGCCAGAGCCGCTATGAAACCCATTTTTTTCTTTCCAGTATTTTTCAGTATGGAACTCAGGACGCATTTCAGTGCAAAAGCCAGCAGTACAATGATGATTGATACCGCGATCCTGCCGATGGGCAATCCACCTGTACTGTAATTGTAAATCTCTGCCAGCGTATTGCTCATCCTCTTGCCTCCATCCATAGCGGGTTAATTCAAGTCTTATACGTGGGCAAAATGAAGAAGGTTGTAGATGGTGTCAACCTGGTTTTGGAACCCTGTTCGGTACTGTGTGTTATATTCCGATGTGATGATATCATTGAAGTGTATCCAGCTGCATATCCTGTGCGTTTGAGTAAGGAGTTATTCTCTATTCTGACCCACCAGTTGACAATGACAGGTACAACACACATTTCATTGACTTGCCCGATTTAATAAATATCCTGGAGGTATTTTGAAATTCGAAAAGATCAGAGACTGGATACTGCAGCTGTCTTTGGCGCTGATAATATTTTTTGGATTCCTCAGGCCTTTTGTCATAGAGGCATTCAGGATTCCCACACCGAGTATGGAAGGAACCATGCTGGTGGGAGATCATCTTCTTGTCATGAAAGTAGAAGAGGGACAGCGAATCCCCTGGACCGACAAAATGGAACCTCTTTTTCATAATTTCAGGGGAAATTCTCACGGTCTGCTCATGCCTGCGACAGGTAATCCGGAGGCAGGAGAGATCCTTGTGTTCAAATGCCCGGCGACGGGCAAAGATTTCATCAAACGGACTGTAGCTGTAGCAGGTGATACCATCAGGGTGAGTGGAGATACCTTGTATGTAAACGGGCAGCCATCCCGAGACTGGGCATTATGCTATCAGGATGAATTCGAACCATCTTCTCTTGATCAGGCATGGCCTGACTGCATTGATGAACTGTATGGAAGAGTCCGTGACCTCGCTTACTGGGAAATAAGAAACAGCTGTGTTATTACCGAAGACGGTCATCTGGCTTATATCGTTCCCGAAGAGCATGTATTCATGATGGGGGATAACCGTGATCACAGCAGTGACAGCAGGGTCTGGGGGGCACTGCCGGTTGATATGATTAAAGGCGAAGCTCTTCTAACTTACTGGTCATGGACACCTGGCGACGGCTTTCCCAAGTTTGACAGAGTAGCGAGGCTTATCAGGTGAGCGACATCCTGTTGAATGAAACTCTTCCTTACTCCGAAGCGTATTTCGAAAAAGTACCGGTTCGATTCCTGAACCTTAAAGAACTTTCCAGGGGAGCTCTTGACAGCAGAGACCTCCATAGAGATGGATACTGGAAAATTGAAAGCAGAACAGGTACTGTAGCTTACCATGCTATTAAGAATGGAACCCCGTATCGATTTATCGGGCGGGACGCAAAAGGACTTGAGGATTTCCTTCAATGGCTTGAAGACGACATTAAAGAAATGTACCTGTCCTATTACTTTGTTGAAGATGATGTACTGAAATACCTGCTTAGATGTTGGACAGATCAACCTGTTCTGCGGAAGTTGAATGGATCAAGAGGACAGATAATGGACCTTTATGAGAAGCTGATAGGGAAAGGGGAATCCGGCCTTATCAGAACTGTCAAGGATGATATCACAGCTTTGTTCCCGATAATTGATGGAAAAGCTGATATAGGCTGGCTGCCGGGTAGAACCCTTGATGGTCCGGAAGTGTGGGAGTATCTTGAGTACGAAGCTTCGACCGGATCTTCAGGTTACTTCTATCCCGGTACAACTCATTCCCTGTCCGGTGTTGGGCTTGATGAGATATCTCTTCTTCTCAGCGCATTTAATAACTGGTATACAGCGCTTCTGGAAAAGTGGACGGATTGTTTCATGCAGTCAGTCCATGTATTCGGAACCATGAGAAAAGAGATCCCTTTACTTGCGAAGCTTGTTCTGATACCAGATGAGGGTTTGCAGCAGAAAAGGGCTTTTGATGATCCTCAGAGGCTTCCCGAAGTTATTATATATCTTGTGAATGCTATTTCAGATGAGAATAGTAATCCGAATAAGTGCATTCAGATGTTCAAAGACGTTAACTCCGACCAGAGACATGCGTTGTCTTCAGCAGGTCTCGGTGAACTGATGAAATAGAAAACGGTATTTGCGGATCAGCTCTGAAGGTAGCGCTTGATATCCTCCTGTGTACCCATGATGAATATATGATCATCTTCTCTGAAGACATCGTCCGGTCTGGGAATCCTGTATTTCCTGCCATCATCCGTCATTCTTCCGATATATGCGATATTCAGACCGAAGACACGGCGAATGTCCAGATCTCTGAGCATTCGGCCAACCATCGCTTCCTTGACTTCCACATGCGCGAAGACAATTCCGCCTGAGAGGGGTATATATGATTCCACTCCCTGTAGAGTGAGTCGCCTTGCTTCGGTCACACCCTGCGTCTGTTCCGGAGTATAGATATGATCGGCTCCGACTGCCTGCAGAATGCGTGCCTCGCGTTTACTTGTGGCTCTGCTGTGAACCCTCAAACCCATATCCTTGAGTATTTTCGTTACAAGTACATTAGATCCGAAATCTTCTCCTATCGCAACAATGACAAGATCCATATTCGCAAGACCATGTGCTTCAAGAATATTCTCGTCGGTGCAGTCAAAAGCTACGGCTGCAGAGACTGAATTACTGATCTCCTGTACAAGACGCTCACTGATATCAATTGCAAGTACTTCCGCACCAAGATCTTCAAGTTTTGTCGCCATACTGTATCCAAACGAACCCAGGCCGATTACAGCGAATTTTTGTGCTTTCAAAATTATCCGTCTCCGATTCTATCCAATTGTAATCCGTGTTTCTGGATACTTATACAGCATAACATGCTTTCTTCCTGTTGCTGCAGCCAGTGTAGCCGGTCCAATTCTTCCCATAAACATCGTAAGTATGATTATTACCTTTCCTATCAAGGTCAAACCTGGAGTGACTCCGGTGGATAGACCTACAGTGCCGAAAGCGCTCATTGATTCGAAAATATAGTCAAATGGTCCGAAATCCTGTGAAGAATTCTGCTCAGAGATGAGCAGAAGTCCTGCAGATACGGTGAAAACCATCACTCCGAGAAGGAGTACAGCAGCTACACGGTTGATATCATGAGGGGAAATGTTGCGATTCCAGATCTCAGTGGATGGTTTTCTCCGGATAAGAGACATGAAACTCATAAATATCACGCCGATTGTGCTGGTTTTTACACCACCACCTGTTCCTCCCGGAGAGGCGCCTATGAACATGAACGCTATAATAAACCATTGAAGTGCGGGCATCAGAGTAGATGTCGGAACGGTATTGAATCCTGCTGTTCGAGGAGTGACGGAACCGAGAAAAGCATTTGAGATCTTCTGAGAAAAAGTCATTCCCGCAAGAGAATTGTTCCACTCGAATACAAGAAATAATCCCAAGCCGACTACTATGAGTATTGCCGTGATCCAGAGAACGAGTTTTACCTGCACAGACATGCGCATACTTGTCCCCGTTTTCATTCTATGAAGGATATGCGCTCCAATGGAAGTTAGAATAAGGAAACCGATTCCTCCAAGCACGATTAAGCTGCCAATAGTAACAGCGATTCCAGGTACATGCGCGAAAGCTTCCAGATTGGTTGGATCACTGAAATATCCGGATGAAGAATCTATAAGAGTGGGATTCAGACAGAAACCCGCGTTGCAGAATGCGGAAACACTATGGAAAACCGATTGCCAGATCTTGAAATTCATCGTCCATCCGACAGGCTGACCATCCCATACAAGGTATAGTATAAAAGCTCCGGCACTTTCTATTGTCAGCGTCCAGCCAATAATAGAACCCATTATCTTTTTGAGATCGTTTATAAAGTCACTATCCATTACCTGAACAAGCGAGGCTGATTCCCGAAGACCGGCGTTGTGCCCTAGAAACAACGCGAAGAAGGCCACAAATGTCATTATTCCCAGGCCGCCAACCTGAATCAGAATCAGGATGATCGTCTGACCGAAAACGGTGAAATCCGCTGATGTATCCCTCACGATGAGTCCTGTTACACATGTTGCCGATGTAGATGTGAAAACCGCATCGATCACCCCGATACTGTTGCCGGAAGGAGTCGCGTTAGGGAGAAGGAGCATGGCTGATCCAAAAGCGATAACAATAGCAAATGAAACCGGAAGAATTGCAGCCGGGGAGAGGTGATCCAGAGCCCAGGATCCCATATACGCGAGGAGAACTCTCACGGAACAGAGAGTACTGTAGATAAGGGATATCTTAATGGCAAGTGATAATCCACCGGGAAATACTCCTTCAAGCAATATTCGGATCGCGAGGATAAGTATTGCTATGATGTAGAGTAAAGAGAAGAGAAGCAGCCATTTTTCGTCGGTGAATCTGTCCTTGAATGAAGAGACTCCATCCGGCAGCACTATTCCCGCCAGGAACATCAGGGATATGAAGACAATCAGTATGTCGACTGCGAGGAGGATATCCGTTGACCGGAGAGACAGACCGAATAGTGCAATAAGGACAGCAAATACACATAAAGAAAGAAACAGCCGAACTGAATCACTTCCTACAAATCTGTTATCCAATGCGACCATACCTCCCTTCCACGGTTTCAAGCATATTAACACTCAATGTACGCCCGGTCAAATACGAAAGGAATTCAAATGATCAATTCAGTGGAGTATAACAATTTTCTTAATTTGAGACCTTTGAATGTAACAAGAGCGTTTCCTGCGAGCAGGTTTGCTCTTGTAAGCATGAAGGACATAGCTGCGGTTGCTGTTGAAAAGAATGCCATTGTCATGGCTGCCAATATTCGCAATCCCCTGAGTGCTCTGGGAATTCTCAGGGCTGCGAAAAAGGTCGACTCTTTTGTTCTGCTCGAACTGGCAAAATCAGAAGCTCGTTATACGGGAGTTAATTTCAGGAATCTTCCCTGGTTCGCGATGCAGTTCTCAAGTTCAATTGAAGATAAAACTGTTTTTGGTCTGCATATGGACCATTATGCGATAAAATCAAACAGTGACAGAGATGAAGCTGTCATAACTGTTCCTGATGCCATTTCAAGGGGCTGGACTTCGGTGGCCATTGATGCATCGCATAACCCGGACTACGGGAATCTGATCTTCACTCGTGATCTCGCAATGCACATACCGCCATATATCGGTCTTGAAGTTGAAGTTGGAGAAATACAGGGTGCCGGGGTTATCACAACCCTGGAGGAAGCGGAGTATTTCATAGGAGGTTTGAACAGCTGGGGGGTATTCCCGGATTTTCTCGCCATCTCAAATGGATCCAAACATGGTACTTACGATTCTTCCAAGGGTGAAGAAGAAGGAATCGACCTGAGAAGAACCGGAGAAATAGCTGATGTGATTTCAAAGTATAATTGTAAGATCGCGCAGCATGGGATCAGTGGAACCCCGCTCGATAAAGTAGGGCATTTCAAAGAGTTCGGTATTAATAAGGGCAACGTTGGAACTCTCTGGCAGAATATCCTGTTCGGTCTTGAAATGGATCCTGACAGCGGCAACGCTGTGATTGAAAATGGATCGTTTGTGAAGCATTCCGATAAGGGAATACCGAACGAATTATGGGATGAGATAGTATCCTGGGCTGATTCCTGGGGATATCCCCGCAATTCCGGAGATTACAAAAAAGCGAATCTCCCTTTCCACTACAGGATAATGAGTCTGCCGTACATATACAGAGATCGTATTCTGGAGGAAACCGAGAAATGGGCGCTCAGGTTCTTCGAAGCATTCAACTCCACTGGAACCGGAACCGCGGTTATTGATAGAATCCTTCAGAGAGATGATTGGAACTCTGCTCCCGAGCGTTTCATAACAGCGGTCAGAAAAAATTACTCCGCATCCTTCGCGCCCGATGCCGGGGCCGGAAAAGAACTTGATAAAACAGGGGAGGACTTCTCCGACTGAGAGGGTGATGGATTCCTGGAACGATATGTAATCAGAAACGCAAGGATAATAGATCCTTCAGTGAATGCTGACTTTCATGGTGATATTCTTATCGAAAGCGGCATAATAGAAGCTGTTGAACCTGGCTTACCTGCTGAACTTGATGCAATTTTGTTCGATGCTGCCGGCAGATGGGTATTTCCCGGACTGGTGGACATGCACGTGCATCTCCGTGTTCCGGGTGGAGAGGATTCGGAAACAATTGAAACAGGTCTGAAAGCAGCGATTGCTGGAGGTGTAACTACAGTCGCCGCTATGCCGAATACAACTCCTCCCATCGATTCTCCTCAGATTGTGTCGGATATGATCTCTGCTGCTTCGAGTCTGAATCTTGCCCGCTGCATACCTGTTCCATGCGTTACCAGAGGTAGAGCCGGAGAAAGTCTCGTCGATTTTCATAAGCTGCATGAAGCCGGAGCCACTGCATTCTCAGATGATGGCGGACCGGTTCACGATTCCGGATTGCTGCTTCAGGCAATGGAAACTGTCTCTCAGTTCAATGGCGTGATTATTGAACATCCTGAAGTTATTGAGCTGTCAGGAGGTTCGATTAATCATGGATTAATTGCCAGGGAGCTTGGTGTAAGGGGAATCCCCGAGTGTGCCGAGACAGTAGATGTCGCCAGATGTCTTGAAATCGCAAACAATTGTCCAGGGCATCTTCATTTGACTCATCTGTCATCACCAAGGAGTATCGAACTGGTCAGATCTGATTGTTTCAGGTCAGCAGGAGTTACGGTTGATGTTACACCTCATCACCTGATTCTTGATGAAACCGCTGTTCTTGAGCATGAATCAATGGCAAAGATGAATCCACCACTCAGAAGTTTTGAAAGCCGCTCCGGATTGCTTGCCATGGTACAGAAAGGCATGGTGGACGCAATTGCTTCAGATCATGCCCCACACGCTATGATCAAGAAGCGGAAATCACTGGAGGATGCGGCTTTTGGGATTGTCGGACTGGAAACAATCCTCCCTTTGACAATTGAGGTTCTTTATACGGAATCCGGAATGCCTCTCCTTCAGATACTCAGCCTTCTGATGAAAGGACCGGCTGGAATTCTGAGGATTCCGGAGCCTGGCATTGCGGTTGGGGATAAAGCGAATATTGTACTTTACAATCCCGATATTGAATACAGTCTTTACGAAACAGGAACATTTTCAAAATCGAAGAATACACCCTTTCTACATAGAAAACTAAAAGGGAGAGTCGAAGCCGTCTGGATGGAGAGGCTTGTATACCGGGATGGTCAGTTTGAATAAGTCAGGATACTCAGTTGCCGTAATAATGGTTTTCACATTGTTACTTGTGACTTCATGCGCCTATTACAACACTTATTACAACGCCAGAAAAAGTTACAGAGAAGCTCTTGAGCTTGCGAAACAGTATCCTGACAATCCGGTATCTTCGGAGGAAGTACTGCTTGACGAAGCTATTGCGGGTGCAGCAAAGATTCTGGCTATCTATCCTGAAAGCAAATGGGTTGACGATGCTCAGCTTCTTCTTGGTAATGCTCTTCTTCAGCTGGGCAGGCGAACGCTTACCGGAAGCGGCACGTCTGATCTGACCGAAGCGATGATGGCATTTTCTTCGACAGCGATACTGACGGAAGACCAGACAATTCGCGATAGAGCTTTTACGGGTATGGGTCTCGCAGCCATGGAACTTGGCAGATTGAATGACGCGATTGCTTCGTTCGAGAATGTTTCCCATGAAAATGACAAAAGATACATTTCCTCAAGATTATATCTGATGGATGCACAGCTGCTGAATAATCAGCCTGAACTGGCTCTTGTGGTTGCCGACAGTCTTGGAGAGCCGAGGGATGACAGCCTTTCCGCAGAACTGAAATTATTAATCGGCCGTGCCCTGATGGAAACAGGACAACCCGACAGCGGAGCTGTAATGGCTCTGACCGCAGGAGATATGTTCGGAAGAGGAAAAGGTTACTATAGAGCGCTTACCATTGCGGCGGAGGCTTATCTGCAGGCTGATAAACCCGGGAAAGCAGTCGAAGTGCTGACGCAGCTTCTCTCAGGTTACAGGTCTGATCTGGAAACAGCGACTATTGCTCTTCTTGACGGAAAGGCCAGAGAACTAGTGGGAGATCCCGCCGGTGCAATTGCCTCTTTCAGAAGCGCTGCCGATCTGGACAGTTATCGGGAATATGGTGCTGAAGCTCTGTATCTTCGATCGATACTGCTGGAGAAGGATGGCAGAATTGAAGACGCGCTTGATGATCTGGAGGAGCTTTCCGGCAGAAGCGGTGATTACCTCTGGCTTCGTCTGGCTGAAAACAGGCGTAACGACCTCGAATTGCTTCTGGATTATATGGATGAGCTTGACAGATGCAGTGAAAGTGAGTGCTGGCTATACCGCTTAATGATTGCCGAGAAACGAATCGATCTGTACGGAAAGGATGATTCAGAAGCATTGAATGAACTGATTACCCTTTCGGAATTCGCGCCTGACATTGAAAGATCAATGGCTCTTGCTGCTCTTTCAGATATAATGATTGTTTCTGTGGATTCTTCGAGGATTCTGCTGCTGGAAGCCTATGCCCTGTGCGACATGGGAGATCTTGCCACCACTATTGAAAATAGACTGGATTTCAATCGGGGTGACGGATATCGTTTTCGCCCCTCCGTAGTCCTTGAGCATGCCTGGAATCTTCTGGGGGAAGAGAAATTCAGTGAGGCATGGGAAGAATTGAATACAGTTCTCTCATCCGGATGGAGCAGAATGAAGAGACCGGAAATTCTCTGGGCTACATATCTCGCTGCAGAAGGCGCGAGAATGGATGATGGAATTCTTGAGGAATACCTTATGGAACTTTCCAATGAATATGGAAACACCGAAATGGGCATTGCCGCTTTAAACAGGCTTGGAGGTGCCGAAGAAGGTGGGGGAGGAGAGTAAGCGAAGTGGACAGAGATGTTGCTGTTACCTCAAAGGAGGAGTTCCTTCCCGGCGTGTTCAGAATGTGTCTGGAAACCGGAGAGGATTTCTCTACACAATCAGAACCCGGACAGTTTATTCAGGTTGAGGTTTCTCCTGATCCATTTCCGGTGACCAGAAGACCGTTCACAATCAGCAGAACCCACGTTTCCTCAATTGAAATCGTTTTTGAAACTGTAGGCCGGGGAACCTCACTGCTTTCAGAGGTTGAAACAGGTTCAACGGTGAGAGTTCTCGGACCTCTAGGTTCCGGTTACGAACTGAATAACGGCGGCTGGCTTCTTATCGGTGGCGGATTGGGCGCTGCCGGATTCCCAGGCCTTGTTTCATTCATTGATTGCAGGCTTCTGCTGCTTGGAGCCTCTTCAAAAGACAAACTGCTGCCGGTGCCCGGAGTATCTTTCCTGAGCATTACTGAAGATGGTTCAAGCGGCAGGAAAGGCTTGGTAACCGATTTACTTGAATCCGTTCCGTGGGACTCTGTCAGCAATATTGCCGTATGCGGACCGGTTGCCATGATGAAAGCCGTCATTCAGAAAATTCCCGGTGAATTTATTTCCGCTACGCAGATTTCAGCTGAAGCCAGGATGGGCTGCGGCTGGGGAGCATGTGAAGGTTGCTCGATACCGAAAGCGGGCGGCGGATATCTGAAATGCTGCACCGACGGACCTGTATTTCCCGCTGATTCAATCGACTGGGAACGATGGGAAGGGATTCAAACATAAGGAAACTGTATTCCTCACCGTATCACAATCAGTGACATCCTGCATAACCAGACAGTATTCACAAGCCAATAATATCGTCGCAGTTTCTGGTTGATGCATTTGTTGGGGTTAGAGAATTTCCAGCCCGATGTGCTTCGCCATTAAATCAAAATCCGGATCATGGTGGACGATCTGGAAACCTTGCTCGACGCAAAACGTTCCGATCAGAACATCTATCGTCTTTCGAACAGTGACTCCTTTTGACCTGAGGAGTCGGTAGTTTGCTGCGGACTTCTCTGCAATACTAAACCCAACCATGTTGAATTGCGGCAGGGACAGAAGAAGTGAGGAGATCTTATTTCGTTCGAGATGTGAGCGGATTCCCTGCATGATTTCGCAATACACGAGGTCTCCGATACCTACCTGGTCCTGTTCAAGGCATTGATCAACCTTTTTCACCACGAGAGGAATTCCATCTTTGAGATACTCAATCCAGGCTGATGTATCGATGATGACCATATCAATCCCTTCTCATTTCCTCAAGATCGCCTTCCCAATTGATTTTACCTTTGAGTTTCCGAAGCTTTTTCTGGCTATTGATCTGGACAAGAAGCCGAAGTCCCAATTCAATGGTAGCTTTCTTTGTGCGACAACCGCTGGAGCGAAGGGCCTGGTTCATTAGCTTGTCATCTATGACAACATTGGTTCTCATTATACACCTCCTGCATGTGTATTGATAATACACATTATTCCGAATGTTATCAATCCCCAACGCTAAGACTCAGTGGACAGCACTGCTTGCTGCCCAAACTTGAAGCTGTTCCACTGTAGCCTTTTGTTCGCTCATTATTTCCTCTCCTTGGTGTATTTTTCCAGATCCCTGTAGTAATTTTCATGAGGTCCAATCATGATGAGCTCTAGGATTTCGTTCTCCTTGATGCGGTAGGCAAGGAGGTATTGAGTAGTATGCATTTTGAATTTGTGCACGAAGACTCCCCGTAACTCACCGCGCTTCTCCTGACCGATCTCCGGATTATCCAAGATAGCACGAACTTGCTGATCAAGAACTTGTTTCTCCTGTTTCTGAAATCGTCTAGCTCTCTTCGCGAATAACCTGGATTGAACAACCTTCATAGAGGACTATCCGAACTTATACTCTAGGGAATCATAGTGATCCAATTCCCCCAGACCGATCAGAATGTCCTTGATCAGGCTGTAAGTAAGATTCGGGTTCTCCTCGGCGCACTTCCCAATCCTCGCCCAATGCTCGATCTGACCAGTTGCAGATCGACTGTCGACGACACTCATCAGCTTTGCCTCTCGCATAAGCTTTTCAGAAATCCGTACAGCTGTAGCCATTTCATCACCTCCGCTTCTGCATTGCATATATACATCATAGTGCAACGATATGCAACGCAAGTGAGTAAATCCATTTTCTGAAGTGAACGTATGAACTCACTGGTTTACGAAGAGTAGCGGAGTAAACTCAGTGCAGTGATTTGTTCGATTCCTATCTGTATACATCTCTCCTGTGTCTGGCTCTCACTATACAGACTATCAGCTCCTTATCCTGGATCTCGTAGATAACTCTGTACACACCGCATCGCAGTCGGTACTTCTCTTCACCAGAGAGCTTCTTGGATTGTTGTGGTCGAGGGTCTTCAGCAAGAGCTCCAATGGCCTTGACAATGCGCCTCACATCCTTCTTCGGAATTCGGTCAAGATCCTTGTGCACCGACTTACGGACGAGGATCCTATAACTTGCCATCACGCTTCAGTTCATTGACGAAGTCTTCAAATTTGATGGTTGGCTCATTCTGACGAACTCTGAATACAGCAAGGTCATCAGCATCCTCTGCTAATTCGTCGCGGATGGCATCGTTGATCAACTCCGACATTGATCGGGATGTTTCAACCGACTTCAATCGTAAAGCTCTATGCAAAGCCGGATCGAGATATACTGTGGTTCGTTTTGTTAGTTCAGTCATGAATCACCTCCTCCTTCCGAGTGAATTATAACGTCATAACATAACAACGTCAAGACGTTTAGATGTTCTCTCGAATCGAACGCTCTGCATAACCTGCACAAATATCAGTTAAGCCCGTTCACAAGCGTTTGTGTCAGGTTCATTCAGTTCAGCGCTCTTTTTGTGTCCTTTAAAAACAATCCGAAGAACATCATTATTATTTTCTGTGACTAAAAAGGATGCAAGCCTCCCTTTTTCAATATGATAAGTTCGGGATTCCGTATCTAAAGCTCCATCGCCTTTACATGCGGAGTCAAGATTTTGCCATAGTGTTTTGTAAACAAGGGAATGAGTTGCCTCTTTGATTTGGATAACTTCGGTGGATATGAAATGTTTATAAAGAAAAGATTCACCAACCTGTTCTAATTCAATAGTCCTAGCATTTTCGGTTTTGGCTCTGGATATGAGCTTGAGAAACTCTCGCTCAAAACACCCTTGGCAGATTATAGATGTTGACATTCGCTCATACTTTTCAGCAATTGAGATTAGTTTATCATCAATATTTTGAAGCTGGCGTGTATTAGCCAGGGCACGATAAATATCTTCAAGTGCAAAATCCATGACGCTATTCAGATAGCTTGCGATGATTATTCTTGTTAATGTATCTGGAAGTTGAGGGTTAGCATTCTGAAAAGATGTTTGCAGATCATTGCCCTCAAAAATGTTTTTGTTGATTGATCTAGCACAGAGGTTTTCAGAATTGGAGTCAGCTTTACCAAAAGCTTCAAGAGCTTGCTGAATGCCGGTCGTAATTAAACCGTTTTTCAGAGCATGAATCAGGGAATTGATTCCTTGTAGGATAATGTTTTCATTCATCTCCCATAGCAATTTCTTTATACACTGAACACCTGGCATAACTTGCACAGGTATGACATTTGCACATCCTCTTGCGCCTGAGACAAG
>CBDVBK010000055.1:0-23466 GCA_965372215.1 uncultured bacterium
TGTAATACCTTTGCCCTTTCCTTCATTTCTGCGAAATTCCGAACTGGCTGCATTGCTTCTCCTTAAGACAATTGATTGAATAAGTACGAAACTGAAATTTACTGAATAATACTATTCCCGGACTATACCGTTTATTCGGTCAGCTTCCATCTGAATGAGTTCACGGAATTTCATAGCCAGCTCCGGGTCGAACTCAGGAAATTCATCGGATCCCACTCTTGGAGTCCAGTAGCCTTCCATCTCCAGCCACTGAGGATGAGTGAACCCGTTCTCTTCGATAACTATCATATGATCAAGTTTTTTGGACGGATCATCCGGATCCTTCCGATGGATCATCTCAGCATGTACCCTGGCATACATCTCAAGACTACCGGGTTCACCACCACCCCGGATACTGGTCTGAGCAGCCTGGAAAAGCGGCATGAAAGCCATGGCGGTTTTTCCCATATCTGAGGGATCCTGCATCATGGCGGTATAGTATTCCTTGGCTTCCTTCCAGTTCTCAGGATTGACTCCCTTAGAAAGCGCTATCTGGTTCTCCTTTTCAATATCACCACCTGTATCAGCCATCAGGGCGCAGAGTTCAGCATACATTTCCAGAGTCACATCTCCATCACCCATTTGAATTCCTCCATAATGATAGGGTTTTCGTAATCAATTGAACTATGAAAGTGTATAAGCATTCTGTCAAATCCGCAAAAGTATGCGCAAATTCGATTTCAGAGGCGGACACTCATTTTACTCTGTCTCCATTACGCGGGTTATCTCCTTTATCAAATTCTTTATCTCAAATGGTTTAGCAAGTTTCCCCCTGAAGCCGTATTCACTGAAATTGGTCATAACAGGATCCGTTGAATAACCGCTGCAGACAACAGCCTTTACTTCGGGATCAATCGCAAGCAGTTCCCTGACCGCTTCCTTACCGCCCATGCCGCCTGGAATGGTCAAATCCAGTATAACGAGATTGTATGGATGCCCTGCTTTTTCAGAAGATATGTATTTTTTTATTGCCTCTTTTCCGTCAACCGCATAATCTACCGTATATCCATATTCTTCAAGCATTACTTTTGATACTTTCCTGATTATTTCTTCATCATCCATTACAAGTATCCTGGCTGTTTTTCCCGGTGTTGAGGGTTTCATTTTGGGTTGTTTCTTCTCCGGCAGCTGCCGTGATACAGAAGCGTGGAGGTATAGCGTAAAGGTTGTTCCCGTGCCAAGTTCCGAATCAACACTTATATAACCTTCATGCTTGCTTACTATAGAATAAACCGTAGTCAGTCCCAGGCCGCTGCCAGCCTGTTTTGTGCTGAAGTATGGGTCGAATATCCGATCAAGATGTTTCTGATCTATACCTGTTCCTTCATCTCGTATTGTGGCTTTGACATATTTACCCGGATTGAGATTTGACACTTCATTCTTTTTGATATCAGCATTCTCCAGTGTGATATACAGATGCCCGCCATCAGGCATAGCCTGGTCGGCATTTATTATCAGGTTGGAGAATACCTGCTGCAGCTGTCCTTTGTCCGCTTCAGTTATCCAAAGATCTTCTGCTCGCTTGAAAACAGGCATTACATTGCTGCCTGAGAGGTCAAACACCAGGACTTCCTGGATTAATTCGGAAAGGCTGATGTCCTCTCTGACAGGTTCTCCCCCCCTTGCAAATGTAAGTAACTGCCTGGTAAGGTGAATTGCCCTGTTCATGGAGCTTTCCGCTTCTTCAAGAGGCTTGAATCCAGGATGATCCCTGGAAAGTTTCATTTTAGCTATCGAGATATTACCGAATAATCCGGTGAGGATATTGTTGAAATCATGTGCTATACCGCCTGCCAGAGTACCGATACTCTTGAGTCTCTGCAATTTCCGGAGTTCTTCCTCCGCATTCGTGTTTTCAGTAACGTTTCGTACTGTTGCCAGGATATTGTCTTCTCCGAACGGAACGATACGGGCATCATAAGTATTATCGGAACCATCGATGTTGAGTTCATACTCGAAACTGTGTATTTTTCCTGTTTTCAGAGTGTTTTCAATTTGATCAAGGATGATTTTAACAACATCCTTCGAAAATCCTGCATTCGATATGTTCTTTCCAATGATTTCCCCTGGTGGAATGGCAAGTTCATCTTCTTTTTCTACTTTGAAATCTATGTAAGTCCCGTTCCTTGAAAGTACGAACATCATCTCGGGCATAGCGGCAAGAAGTGCTTCATTTCTCGTGTTACTTTCCCGAAGAGAGTCCTCAGCCCGTTTTCGTTCGGTAATGTCCTCGACTGTCCCTTCATAATACAGGACATTTCCCGATTCATCCCGGACTGCCCTTGAACTTTCTCGGATGAAGAGGGAAGAACCATCCCGTCTGAACCAGAGCGATTCCAGGCCAAGCACGATTTCTTTACCTTTTAAATGTTCACTGAGACCAAGATGCAAATGCTCAGAATCATACCGCACATCATGAATATTATGCTGTGCTAACTCATCAAATGAAGAGTACCCCAGCATGTTTACCAGTGCTGAGTTGGCCATAAGGACGCTTCCATCAGGAGTGATTCTGTACATTCCTATAACAGCGTTCATAAATATACTTCGATATATCTCCGCTTCCTTCTCCTTTTTCCCGGTCTCGTATCTGACCTGCATCTGCGCGATCTTTTCAGCGGTAATGTCACTGAAGATCTTTTCTTTCAGTTCGCTGTATTTGCAGTGAAAGGCCAGAGCCTTTTCGAAATCACCCTGTGCCTGATGAAGTTCGAAAAGGTACTTATAGCTGTCCGCTTCCCAATTCTTCGCTCCTGTTTCCTGAGTAAAATCCAAACCCTCTTGCAGATAGACCAGCGCCGAATCATAGCGCTCCAGCCGAGTGTGAATACGGCCGATATGATTGTTGGAATCCGCGATGCCTCTCTTATCCCCGATCTCTTTGTAAATATCCAGAGCCTTTAGACAGTATTCCAATGCAGATTCGGATTCTTTCTGTTCCTCGTACAGGGTTCCAATGTTCATGTAGGAGTCAGCGATACCCTTTTTGTCCACGATCTCTTTCTTGATTCCCAATGACTTTTGATAATGTTCGAGCGCACGAGTGGGATTTCCCTGCGATTCAAAGACTACTCCGATGTTGTTGTAAGAGATCGCAATGCCTTGCTTATCTCCGAGTTCCTCAAAGAATTGCAGAGCCTTGAAGTAGTAATCAAGTGCCTGATCAAATTCCTTCCACTCATCGTAAATGATACCGATATTGTTATAACTCTTTGCCATACCCGGTTTATCAGTTATTTCTTCCTTGATCTTAAGAGCTTTAATGTGGTATTCCAACGCCAGTTCGTAAGAACCATGGTTTCTGTGAATGTTCCCGATATTGCTTTGACAGCTCGCAGCACCCTTCCTGTCCCCGGTTTCCTCACAGATCCTCAAAGATCTGGCATAGTACTCAAGCGCCTTATCGAAATCGCCTCTTGCCCAGTATGATGTTCCGATAACCATGTGGCTCTCAGCCATCCCTTTCTTGAATCCTGTTCTCTCTGACAGAATGAGTGCCTGGCCGGCATAGCCTTCTGCCTGTTCAGGATCAGAGCGGTAAATTAAGTAGGCTAAATCACATAATGTCTTCACCATCTCTGTGTTTAACGCATCATTCTCAGGCTGAGCACGTAGTGCTTCAAGCTTCTTCTTCAGACCTTCGATTGTATCTGTGGCCATTCCCGAGTTTGCTCACCTCTCATTTTGCTGCAGTTCTTTCTTCGAGTAAATCCATTAATGAAGAAATGACAATACTCAGGAGGACCTGTTCATGTCAAAGCCATTATCATTTCAAGCGTCGCGCAATATTCGATTTGTTCTTTCTGAAGAGGCCTGTTGTCGATAGAGTAAGATAGGGTTTCCTGTCTGCTATTGACAGGTATTCTAATTGCAAATATCATACACCATGTTCATGGTGGTAGTTAGCAATTCAGGAGTATAATGAAAAACAATCATATTGATATTCTGACTGAAATGGGCCTTTCGCTGAATGAAGCCAAAGTCTATCTGGCTCTACTGAGAAAGAGGATATCGCAGGTTGGAGAGATTGCAACATTGTCAGGTGTTCCACAGAAGATGATTTACTATGTGCTGCAGAAACTGATGAGCAAAGGCATGTGTTCACTGGTTCCGGGGAAAGTGCAAAAATACAGTCCGACTGAGCCAGGTATAGGAATTGGGAATTTCATTGCAAAAGCTCAGAAACAGATCGATTCGTCGAAAATAATGCTGGATGAACTGGGAAAGCAATATGAAATCGGTCAGAAGGAGACAAGTTCCGTTGAATGTATCGAGATTGTTCAGAATACAGCAAATGTAACTCAGAGAGTTCTTTCGCTGGAGCGTTTGTCAACAGAAGAGGTGCTGTCTTTCAACAAACCCCCCTACGCAATGACTGATAGAAACATTGAAGAGCTTTACGGTTTAAAAAGAGGAACCAGGTACAGATCGATCTATCAGATATCAGAAGCCAAGGCTTTGATTCCAATGTCAGTAATTGAGATGTACCGGGAAGCGGGAGAAGAAGTGAGAATAGCAGAATCACTGCCGATGAAAATGATGATTTTTGACAGCAGGATTCTGATGTTCACTCATGAGGAATGCTTAACACCACCTGAAAACTTCACTGCTGTGATCATTCAGCGTTCCAGCATAATTATCGCTTTAAAGGAATTGTTCGAAATGTACTGGTCACAATCCATGACTGTCGAGGAATTCAGGGAAAGATACAAAGATTCGATTTCTCCGGAAAAGCACATAATGTCGAAGTAAATTAAAGAAAGAAAAAATATACTCTGCCATTCTGACAATTTGACAATCAATTCCAGGGGAGGAAGAAAATGAAGAGAACAGAGATTTTATCCGGTGTAATGATAATTGCTGTATTGATAATTCTGCCGGGCATTGTCCGGAGTATCGATATTTCGAACGGTTATTACTATTCAACCGAATCGAGAGGACACAACCCACAGGTGATAACAGCAAGCAATTTCGGTCCCCAGATCTATTACTATTCCGGAGATCACAACAGAACATATTTCCTTTGGATGCAGCGGGGCGGAACAGGATATTCCATCGAAAATATGGTTCTTTATTACGATCATGATAGCGAAGAACTTTCCGATTCATACGGCGTTGGTCCCGGAATACCCGGAGCAACCGATTGTCATGCCCACGGGGCTCTTGTAGTTGCTGATGACGGTCATATAATCGTGGTTCATGAAAGGCTCTGGAATACCGGCGGCAGCGGTCACAACGGGAAATATCAGATCAAGCGTTCGGTAAATCCTGAAGATCCTTCAACCGGTTTCACACTGGTGCATGAAACTGGAATGGGGAACTGCTATCCCAAGATATGGAAAACAGCAAATGGTGATCTTTTTGTCTCATCAAGGTATGGAAGCGATTCTTACTACGATCACTACCGGATAATACTGTACAAATCCACAGACAACGGTTTGACATGGGATGCCGGAAACATCGTTATAAACTTCGGAACCGCGCGGAACTACTGGGCATATCACGCAAGAATAACACAGAGCGACAGTGATGGAATCCATCTTGCAGTAAATCGCTGTGATCGTGATCCCGGTTACGGTTACCCGGACTGCTATTACCTGAACAGTGTCGACGGAGAGACCTGGACGAACATAGACGGTTCTTTCACAAAGAATATCATCGCAGATGGGCCTCTCACCTGTGATGAAATGGACAGCCATTGCCTGGTACAGCACCTTCCGGGAAACAACGAAATTTCATCTCTCTTCGCGGGATGTATTTCACCGGCAGGCAATCTGTACTTCATCAATTGCGAAACATGGCGTGATAATCCTGACCCTGCCGAGTGGTATCTTCGCTACTGGGAAGATGATGAGTGGAAGAAAATAGTAATACCTCATAATGATGAATTCATGTGGATATACGGAATACATTCTCTTACGGATGAGGAATTTGACATATACATAGAGTACTATGGAACAGCCAAACGTGAAATTCAGAGATGGAAAACAACGGACAGAGGTCAAACCTGGAACGTTGTTGAGGAAATAACCAGCGGAAGTGATTATGATCACAGGTATCCGGTGCTTACATCCAATCTGGACGATTCACCATATCTTTCACTGACCTCCAGTTATCTTAATGCAAGCAGTTGTGCTGATTTCTTCATAATGTCAAGGGAAAAACCAACCACTTCCATAGAAGAGCAGTCATCATCAGGAGTGATTACAGATGTGATCCTCAATCAGAACAGTCCCAATCCTGTAAGTCTTCATACAGCTATTACTTATACACTGGCGAAAACAGGAGTCGTTTCGCTGAGCATCTACAACATAGATGGCAGACTTGTGGAAACTCTCGTGAATGGAGAAACACAACAGGAAGGTAATCATTCAGTTCTGTGGAATACAGGTGAAATGTGTTCCGGTATTTACTTCTATCGTATTACTGCTGGAAGTACCACTGAAACAAGAATGTGTACCGTATTGAGATAAGATAGAATCTACTCCTGTGCGCCTGAAGATCTATCCTGCATATTTAATCAGATTATGACACTGATTGAAACCAGCATCTTATTACTGATGGGATATGTATGTCTGATTGTAGAAGAAAATACCTGTGGTTTATTCTGATAGCTGTACTGTCACCCGCTGTTACTGCTCAATGGTATTCAACTGCTGATCTTCCTGATGTTCGATGGTGCCCGGCATGCTGTGCGTATAACGGATACGTATATACCATCGGCGGAGAAAAGATGGGTATCGGTCGAAATAATGTATGGTTTTCGGAGATACTTGAAGACGGATCGCTGACAAACCCATGGTTGTCAACAACAGGACTGCCAGGCGGACGTATGTATCATGGCTGCTTCGTACATGATAACTACCTCTTTGTTCTTGGCGGATGGGGAAACGGCAGTTACAGAACTGATGTATGGTCAGCCGAGATACATGCGGACGGATCGGTTGGCTCCTGGATTTCAACAACTGATCTGCCTTCACCCAGAAGCGGTTTCAACATGGCAGTCTGTAATGGATATATATATGTAATAGGTGGTTACAATGGCAGCACTGATCTTACTGAAGTCGTCTACGCTCAAATTAATAACAATGGAACAATTGAAACCTGGGAATCAACCACGAGTATGCCGGCCGCACGCAGATGCTGTCGCTGCTTCGCTTACAACGATTATCTGTACATAACCGGCGGGCACAGCAGCTCGCTTACATACTATGCTGATATATGGTTTGCGCAATCAAATCCTGATGGGACAATAGACAGCTGGACATCTACAACTCCGCTGCCTGCGGTATCCGCATTGCATGGCTGTTGCGTGGAAGGTGGAAATGTTTACATAACCGGCGGACAGTGTCTAACTTCTTATTACAACACAGCAAGTACTGCCGGCATACAGATGTCGGGACCTCTGGATCCATGGGCATCATTTCCCATCATTCCGGAGGCGCGGTCAGGGCACGGATATTGCTCCTATGACGGCTATCTGTACATTATCGGAGGCACAAACTGGAGCGGGAATCTGAAATCGGTTCGCTACGCACACATTTCATCGGTGGGGATTGCTTCCGGAGAATATCAAACATCAGAGGGAACTCAAGTTCCTCAGATATCGCCCAATCCTTTTTATGACTCCGCACAGATCACTTATTCCCTTTCGCAACCTGCGCATGTCATTATCCGTATTTATGACTGTTCCGGAAGGATGATAAGGAATCTGACTGATGGAGAGATGAATGTCGGCGAACACAGCGCCTTCTGGCATTGCAGAGATGACAACTGCAATGAAGTTTCGCCTGGAGTCTACTACTACAGTCTGAATATTGACTCCAGTGTATTTACGGGCAGATTAGTGAATCTGAAATGAAGGGGTCAGGCACCACATTCTTGTATTATTATGCAATTAGTCTATATTCAGTATGATAATTGTCGTATGAAGCTGAAGAACTGCGGAAAAAGCTTTTACCGCCGTATGGATTCCGGTTGATCTGCAGGCCTGAATAGGTATCGATAGAAAATCCTGTCCGGCATTCTGTTTACGATTCTAACCAGACAGGCTATTACAAGCCATGTAAATCCAACTCTGGCCAGAAGCAGGCCCGTAATATTTCCTCCCAGAGACATCATCAGAAACGTATCTTCCACAATAGCGTGTGAAAGCCCCATCAATGACATGGAGAAGAACACATCCTTCGCGGAAAGCCTTCCTGAAGAGACATCTCTTATTATCAGACCTCCTCCATATGATATTCCCAGCACCATTCCCAGTATGGTCACGGTTGTTGCTGATTTCCCTATTCCCATTGAAGTCAGAATCGGTTCAAGCAGCCTGTTCATAATTCTTGTGATTCCGAGTCTGTCAAGGATTTTCATGAGGATGATCAGTCCGAGTACAATCAGGAATATGATAGAGAGATTCTGAAGTTGAGAAATAGCCCAGGAAGATAGCGAGCTATCGGTTGGTGGGGTTTCCCAGAAAATTCTCCCTTCATCCTGCAGGAAATATCCCGTCCTGTAAATAGTGTGAAGGATGATACCGAGAAGGAAAGCGCTCAGTATTCTGAAGGGGACCATGAAGCGAACTCTGACTCCGGTCTTTCTGGCAATCGATATTTCCACCGGCATGGAATGTGCAACCAGAATCATGCAGGCCATGACCGTTATCTGTGCTGTAGACAGCTGAAGCGCCGGGGCAATGGTCGCGAAGATGACAATGCCTCCATACATGTTTGTAATAATCGCGGTTGCCCAGACCAGTCCCATTTCTCCGGGAAGTCCAACGAGCTTCATGACAGGGGCGAAAGCAAAAGCAATGTACTTAACAAGACCCAGTTCGCTGAGAACCTTAACCACAATAATAACAGGTACCATTATGCGGAACAGAACAAGACTGATCTTCCCGGCTTCCTTGATCTGGTTCCAGATGGTTGTTGATATAGTCAAACGGTATTCCTTCCCAGGTATGTTCGAAAGATAAGTCTTTTTGATATAATCCAAGTACTGCCATATTTCTGCACCGTATTCCAGGGTGAGAGGAGCTCATGGAAATAGCACAAAACCTTTTCAGGATATTTCATGATAGGGGAGAAGAGCTTTATCTTGTTGGAGGGTACGTCAGAGACCTGCTACTTGGAAGAGCTACGGGGGATTATGATTTTGCGACAAGCGCTCTACCCAATGTAACAAGGAATATTCTGGAGTCAGGGGGGTTCAAAGCAATTCCAACAGGCATTGAGTTTGGAACTGTCGCCACATTCCTGCAGACCGGACCGGAAAAGACCGAGGTTCAGATAACAACTTTCAGATGCGGTGAAAGCTATCGTAAAGGTTCCCGCTATCCTGATGTAGTATTCGGGAAAAACCTTGAAGAAGATTTGACAAGGCGTGATTTCACAATCAACGCGATGGCCATGAGCGAAGAAGGGATGATCATTGATCCTCTCGGAGGCAGGCGGGATCTCGAAAACGGTATTATCAGAACACCACTTGAACCGGATGTGACTTTCAGGGAAGATCCGCTCAGGATGCTCAGAGCTTTCCGGTTTGCCTGCCGCCTGGGATTTTCTCTTCATCCATCAATCTTAAATGCTGTAAGTAAACTTCACGCGGAGATAATGAACATCTCCAGGGAACGCTGGAAATTAGAGATGGATTTGATACTCACCACTCCTGATGGGAATTCCGTAGCGGATACGCTCCAGAGAATGAAGAAATCCGGTATTCTGACGGATATGATACCTCAATTTAACGAGATGTTCGCACTTGATGGAGCAGGGCAGGGAAAAGCTCATTGTACCGATATCTGGAATCATACCCTGGATGTCATTCGGTATCTGCAGTCAACAGATAAATGCTTGCGGTGGGCTGCACTCATACACGATATCGGAAAACCGGAAACGAGAATGTTAGACAACGAGGGGAATCCTCACTTCTACGGCCATGAGGAGATAGGGGCTGAAATTGCGGTCAGGATCGCTGAGTATTTCAGATTCTCGAAGAAAGAGCGTTCTTGTGTCACTTTCCTGGTTAAGAACCATATGAGAATGGTACTTTACTCTCCGGAGTGGAGTGGCCGGGCTGTTAGAAAATTAGTCCGTGATTCGGGAGAAAATCTGGAACGCCTTGTTGATCTTGCTTCAGCGGATATAGCTGCTCATAGTCTCCGCTTTGCAGAGGAGGGCTCAAAGAGATTGAGAGAACTCAGAATCCGGTTGGATGAAATGATCACGGATTCAGAAGAACGAATCCTTCCGAAAGAACTCGGAAAGGAGCTGCTGCGAATGGCAGCAAGTGATCCGGCTCAAATTCCTGAGATCAGTGTGATACTGTCAAACCTGGAAGAGCTTATTCACGAAGGGGTTCTTCCAGCAATGGCACCCTCCGGTATTTATCTTGACTACATAACTGAGCACCCTGAACTGCGAAATAAGAATTGCTGAGAATTCAATCAACATGATCAGATCAAACTTGACCATGTTAATTTGTTTAATATACTACTGACCGAACGGTCAGTCAGCAAAAAAAGTATTCAGCAGTGAATATGGAAGGACCATAATGTCAGGAGCAAAAAAAGAGGAGATACTCAACGCAGCGGAGAAATGCTTTGCTGAAAAGGGTTTCTCCGGAACATCAATGAAAGAAATCGCAGACAGGGCGGGTGTTGCAAAGAGTCTTATCTATCACCATTTCGATTCAAAGCAGCATTTATGGCAGGAAAGCGCGGAACGGCGCGTTACCGGGTTCGGGATGTACTATGGCATCAGGGAAATGGTCGAGCTTCTTAAAACTGATGGGATCGACAGGCTGAGAAAAGGCGGTGAATACAAGGTATTCTTCAGGTTTCTGCAAGGGCACCCGCAATTTGTCAGGATGATCGCGTGGCTCGACGCGGAACGCTCCTTTCCCGTTCCGATGATACCTCCTCCCGAATTGAGGGCTGTCATACTCGACAGCCTTTCAGAACTTCAGAAGGATGGAATCCTCAGAAGTGATCTGGACCCGGGAGTGTTTGTAATTGTCTTCATTGCCATTTGTAAAATATGGTTCATTTCCCACGACTGCATGGCTGCCTGGCTGGGGGATGAATCGGGATCCGCGGAGGCGGCTGAAAAATACATCGAGTCAGCCATGAGTATTCTTCTTAATGGAATGACAGGTGAAAAATGAGAATTTCCACGCTGATGTTCCTGTTTGTACTGCTTTCCTGTGGCTCGGAAATTAAGAGTGACAGATCAATTCCGGTAACGGTAATAGTAGCGCGGCCGGAGGTGATAAGCGAAACGGTCGTTGCGTTGTGCAGACTGGAATCCGGACAGGAAGCAATTGTCAATGCCCTGACACCCGGAAGGGTTCAGAATGTCATGGTGAAAGAAGGGGATACCGTCTCTGAGGGAGATATTCTTGTCGAGCTCTCCACAGATCAGCGGTATAGCAGCGCTGTTAACCTGTCAATCGCACAGATATCCGCCGCAAGGACCATCTCCGCAAACGCGCATGCTGATCTCGACAGATCCGAGAGATTATTTGCATCGGGAGTGATAAGTGAAACCGAGTACGAGCGATCAGTAAGTTTATCACTTGCTGCTGATGCTTCGGTTCAAGGTGCTCTCGCCGAGTGGGCGAGTGCCAGGAGTATTGAGGAAAGCGGTTTGATTACGTCTCCCTTCAGTGGCACAGTTACCAGGGTGTGGGTGCGGGAAGGGGATATCTCGAAAGGTCCCCTGGTTTCGATTGCAGGATTAGGCTTGATGCGGTCGGAGCTGCTGCTGGCCGAAAGGCATCTTCAGAAGCTGGTCGCAGGGCAGCCGGTTCTGTTCTCTACAGAACACTATCCTGGTGAGCTGTTTCATGGTGAGGTTGCTTCTGTATCCCATTCAGTGGACCCTTTATCAGGACTGGTGCCTGTAATGGTTCAGTTTCATGACAATTCAGAATTACTTCGCTCAGGAATGACAGGTACAGTGACCGTAGCCCTGAAGACAGTTCAGAATGCGATCGTGCTGCCACAACGGGTGCTGAAGCCCGTTGACGGTAATTCCTGGGAAGCAGTTCTGATTCGAAATGGCATAGTTGAAACAGTACCGCTGGAAACGGGGATAGTGAATGGAACGGATTTTGAGATAACAGACGGTGTTTCTCCGGGAGATACAGTAATAGCTCTGGGCCATCATCTTACTTCCGATGGTGATCCGGTAAAGGTGGTGCGATAATGAATCTTGCAGGACTGGCGGTACGCAGGAGAACAACATTTATCATGATCTTTCTCCTTCTGGCCGGAGCAGGCCTATTCGCAACCACACAACTTGGAATTGATTATTTCCCGAAGATTGACCTTGGAAAGATTGTTATAGTCACTGTCCTGCCGGGGGCCGGACCTCTCGAAATAGAGGGTCTCATTACGGAACCTGTCGAGGACGCTGTTTCCGGGGTCGAAGGAATCGAAACTGTTCTCTCCAGCTCAAAAAACGGGCTGAGTGTCGTTACTCTCGAATTGACGAACAGCGCTGATATTGATCAGGCGGAAAGCGATATTCGTGATGCGGTTGACCGGATAAAGAATCAGCTGCCTGACGGATCATCTGATCCGCTTATCTGGACCATGTCATCGAGCATGAAGCCGCTTGTTATGGTGACTTTTTCGAGTGAAGTGATGAACAGCGTAGAACTGCGTAGCTTGGTTGAGGAGGAGATCACACCGAGACTCAGCAGGGTAGAAGGTGTCTCATCCGTGAATCTGGACGGGGGGCAGATAAGGCAGATAAATGTTGAAATCGATCCGGTGCTTTTATCCGAGCGGGGTATTCCTCTTGCTCAGGTCTATGCTGCCCTGAATGCGGTTGGCGGTAATCAGCCGGGCGGTGATATCGAGGACGGCGATATGGAATTCGCTGTGAGTGTCCAGTCCGGGTTCGAGGATATAAACAGCATCCGGGAACTGGTCATCGGTACTCATGAGGCCCGTCCTGTAAGCCTGGATGAAGTTGCCGCTATAATCGACAGTTATCAGGAACCCCAGAATTATGTTTACCTCGATCAGGGTGAAGCAGTGCTTGCTGTTTTCAGAAAGAGTTCTGATGCGAACACTGTGAATACGTGCAGGAGGCTGGAGTCCGCTATAGATGAGGTTGCCTCCGAATATTCCGGTACACTGGACTGCAGTATAATTTACTCCCAGCAGGGATTCATCATGCAGTCGATAAACGATTTGCTGCTTACCGGTATTCAGGCAGTATTCCTTGCCGCGGCTGTTCTTACGCTCTTTCTTGGTTCAATTTCGAATGCCGGAATTGTCAGTCTCTCGATGCCCATCTCATTCATTGCTTCGTTTGCCGCGATGTATCTTCTCGGTGTGAATCTAAACATCATGTCCCTGGCCGGTCTCAGTATCTCTATCGGAATGATAGTGGACAACTCAGTCGTGGTTCTGGAGAACATTCACAGATGGAGAAGAGAGGGTGAAGGTCGGAAAAAGGCCGCGGAACATGGAGCATCGCAGGTGGGAATGGCGGTAACCGCTTCAACACTGACTACAGTAGCTGTGTTTATTCCAATGCTGTTCGTGCCAGGTATGACCGGTCAGATATTCAGGGATCTGAGTATAACGATAGCTGTTGCATTGTTCATATCCCTCTTTGTCTCGCAGTCGCTGATACCGCTTCTTGCCTCAGGGTCGAAGAGACTTATTAAAGAGCATTCGGAGAGGTCTATTTCCAGCAGGATACAGCGCAGGCTCAACAGACTGGAAGAGAGGTATTCACGGACAGTATACTGGATGACAGGTCATTCACGATATGTGTTCATTCCTGTGGCTCTGCTTTTCGCGGTTTCGCTGTTCATGCTGAGATTCATACCCAGTACGTTTCTGCCGGAGCCTAAGGAAGGAGTTATCGATATTGATATCAGCCTTGCTCCGGGAACAGGGCTTGAGTTCACCGACAGCATTTTTGTGGAAATAGAGAATTCTATCCTGGAATTGATAGAACCGGGTGATCTGTCCAATTCCTACCTGAGTATTGGAAGAAGCGAAGGAATGGGCGCGATCTTCGGTTCCGCTTCTTCAAGCAGCGGAAGCCTGGAACTCTACTTCACCATGGAATCTGAGCGATCTAAGAGCATTGAGGAATATGATACGGAAATCCGAGAAGTTTTGGAGCAATTTCCAGGTATAGTATTCAGTCTCTCCAGCGGAATGCCGATAGGCAACGAATTTCCTGTCAATATCGTTATCTATGGCAGTGATCTTGAAGAGCTTCGGAATATTGGGGAAACAGTCAGTCGGGAAATGATCCGCATCCCCGGCACAGTTGACGTATCATCCTCACTTAAGAATCGGCTGATACAGATTGATTTCATTCCATCTGAGAATGTCCTGTTCCTCCGGGGGCAGTCGCCTTCTCGTTTGGGTACAGAGATAACTATTGGTGTTCTGGGGCTGGATGCGGCTTCATACACTGAAGACAGCAGACAGTACGATGTCAACCTTCATTATCGAGAAAACTCAAGGTCGACAAGAGAAGAAATCGCTGGACTTGTTGCGTATGGCCTTCCACTTGATGCCTGGGGCAGTTTCAGGAACACTCTCGTGCCTGAGGATATCGGAAGGAGAAACAGGTCGCGGAGCGTGTCGGTCACCTGCAGGATACTTGATCGACCTCTGGGTGAAGTCGCGTCAGATGTGGAAACTATGATGGATACGCTGGATCTGGGCGGGCACAGGTACGAAATTCTGGGGGACATCAAAGACAAGGGGGAAGCTTTCGGCAGCATGGCTCTTGCCATCATTGTCGCGATTATCCTTGTTTACATGGTGATGGCATCACAGTTCGAATCTCTTCTCGAACCTTTCATAATAATGGTGGAGATACCTCTTGCGATGATAGGCGTTATCTGGACATTGTTACTTACAGGTACGACCATGGGACTTACATCCATTATCGGGCTTCTCATGCTCACCGGGATTGTAGTGAATAATGGAATAGTCTTTATCGATTTTGCCAACAAGCTGCGCCGTGAATCAGGGATGTCATCAAGAGAAGCAATAGTGCTTGCTGGAAGGAAAAGACTCAGACCGATTCTTATGACCACTTTCACGACAATCCTGGCTCTGTTACCTCTGTCCATAGCGGCAACAGACAGTTCCGTGATGTGGGCTCCCATGGCGAGAACCGTATCGGGTGGCCTTGCAGTGGCAACGTTCTTTACACTTGTTGTATTACCCTGCCTGTATGTGAAGCTCGATCACTGGCACAAGAAGAGGAATGGGTGAGAATTTGCAGGAAAGTATTTCTTAACCCGAATAACTTATTTCTGAAAGAACTTCTCAATTCGATCGAATGCTTTTTCTATCACATCCTCCGGTACACAGAATGACATGCGTACATGGTTTTCTCCCGTTGGACCGAAGGCGATGCCGGGAGTTACGGAAACTCTGACATCGTGCAGAAGCTCTCTGGCGAAATGCAGAGATCCCCGGCTGATAGAAGGGTGCAGTACTTTCGGGAACATAAGATATGAACCTTCAGGTTTCTGATAACTGAAACTGTCAGGAAGCCTGTCAAGTCTGCTGCACATCAGGTCACGGACGGAGCAGTACTTTTTCCTGAAATTCTCGACGCATTCCTGAGACCCCTGCAATGCGGCAAGAGCGGCGTACTGTGAAACGACAGGTGCGCAAATGGTCAAAGGTATATGAGCTTTGTTGATCTGAGGGATAATACTGCTGTCGGCATGCAGATAGCCAATTCTCCATCCGGTCATTGCGTAGGTCTTTGTCAGAGTAAAACAGCTTATCACGTTCTTTTTCAGCTCCGGTATGGAGGCAATGCTGAAATGGCATGCATCATCGTAGACGAAGTATTCGTAAGCCTCATCTGTGATAATAAAAAGGTTGTTCTCAAGAGCGATCTCTCCAAGACCGCGAAGAACGCTTTCCGGGAATACGGAACCGGTGGGGTTTGCCGGGCTGCATAACATTATTGCTTTTGTCTTGTCTGTAATCCTGTCACTGATCGCCTGTAGATCCAGCCTGAAACCATCGTCTTCTATCGTTGGAGCAAAAACCGGTATGCCTGAAGCCATCAAAACCTGCTGTGCATGTGTTGAATATGTAGGTGTGGGCAGAATAACCTCGTCTCCGGGATCGATAACGGCCATAACAGCAGCCGCAAGGCCTTCGATAGCTCCAACTGTGATGATTATATCGGTTATATCAGCCTTGATATTGTTATCCCTTAGCAGCTTCCGGCAGATAGCTTCCCTGAGTTCCGGAAGCCCCAGACTTGGTGAATAACCACCGGTAAGTCCGCTTCTGATAGCTTTTACAGCGGCTTCCCTGATGAATTCAGGGGTGTCCGATGTCGGCTTTGCCCAGGAAAGAAAAGCTACATCATCGTATTGCTTTGAAAGTCGTGTCATCTCGTGAATGGCGGATTTCGTAATCTTCATTACCCGTTTTGAAACATCTGGAAATGTACTCATTTTACCTGCTGTAACCTTCCTTATCTATATCAGTGATACTTTGTAAAATACATCAATTTCGCTATCAAGACCAGACTTCAGTTGCATTGAAGGGAAGGATTACCTCTATAACCTTGTTCGCAGCAAACCGTCCCGGATATACAAGTAAATATTCGAAATATTATCGAGAAACTGTCTATCATAGCTCACAAGAATCATCGCTCCGTGAAATCCATTGAGGGTTGAATCTTGTATTTTTTATTTGAATTTGTATATTTGAATTTACATGTAGGTTTTTAATACAAACTCAATCCCCATTTTACTATTATTTCGTTTGGAGTCATCATGAAGAGTACCTGTTTCTCTATCGCGTTCAAATCACTGCTGCTTATAAGTTTCATCTGTCTATCTTGCGATGAGAATACGGGACCTGACTTCAGCGGTGATGTACCTGAGTCGTCCGTTCTGTCACTCGACATAGCTTCCTGGAGCTATGCCTGGGTCAAGTGGAACTTTACATCTGAGCCGGAGGACGAGTTCGGATCGTACAGGCTCTACAGCTCCGATTCCCCGGGGATCCAGAGCGATACCAGCAATGCGGAGATGATCTACTCCATTACCAGCAAGTACTTCTGTACCTACGTAGACTCGTCGGTCGTACCAGCCATGACAAGTCACTATGCCCTGCTCCAAACAAACGCCGGGGGATACACATCCTGGAGTAACGAGATCGCTGTTGATGTTCCGGACCGGGAGCCGGACAGTGTTACCGCAGTGGTGGCTGTCGGCGACTGGCCTATTGGTATATGCTGTCATTCATCTGGTGATTACGTGTACGTCTGCTGTTACGATGAGAGAGAGGTTTACGTTATCCGCACCTCCGACAATACTGTGACGGCTACGGTGGAACTGGATTACGAGCCATTTGCAGTCTGTTGTCTCAATTCGGGTGAGTATGTCTACGTCGCGCATTCCGGAGGTGTATCGGTCTTCCGTACGTCAGACAACACAGTCACCGCAGAATTGTCGATGCCCGGGCAGAAAGCCGGTATATGCGTGCTGCCTTCTGATGAGTTCGTCTACTTCTCCAATACGATCGACGGTTCCGTGGCAGTCATTCGAACGGCTGACAACATGCTGGCAGGCACGGTTTACACCAACGGGTATCCGATGGGCATCTGTTCATCTCCCTCGGGAGATTACGTGTACGTGGCTGATAATGCTCTCAGAGCAATGGTAGCGATCCGCACGTCCGATAATTCTATCGCTGCTATTGTAGGCATACTGTACTGGTCTCCTGTGGATCTGTGCATTACACCCGCCGGAGACTACGTGTACGTCATCAGCAATCTGGATCACATTCTCACCGTTATCGAAACGGCTGGCAACACGATTGTTGCTGAGATAGACGTCGATCCGGACCCGAATCACATCTGCGCACATCCAACAGCGGAGTACCTGTATCTCACCCACGGCAACAGCAGTACCGTTTCCGTGATTCGGACCTCTGATAATCAGGTCGTCGAGTGTTTCGTGACTGGTGATCACCAGCCCGATGGTATCTGCGCCCTTCCGTCCGGTGAGGCTTTCTACATTGACAGTTGGTACACTGACATGGTTACGGTCATAAGGTAACCGGTCCCGGCCTCATATCGTCCTGTGGTTCAGGCAGGCAGCCTGGTTCTGTATGGTTGGCTGGTCAGCTATTGAGTGGAATCCATCGTTGAAAGAAAGCAGCAGGATACTGAAAAGATGAGAAAGACGGTGAATGCTGGCGAGATATGAAGTTTTACACCTCTCGCCGGAGACAGAGCCATCGCTGACACAACACTCAACATTCCACACCCATACAAAGACGGGATGGCTGAGGAATGGATTTCCATGCATCAAGACACGTTTGCCAAAGAACAGGGTGTGGTGTTCGCTGTTACTCGAAAGTCTGATGCTTCTCTCGTCGGAGCCATCAGCCTGAAGAGCATTAAAAAAGGCCATCAGGCCGAACCTGGATACTGGATCGGAAAAACGTACTGGAATCAGGGATTCTGCACCGAGGCAGCGCAAACCATGTTGCGATATGCGTTCACAGAACTCGATTTGCTTCGGGTCTATCCGTGCTTTTTTACCAGGAATCCGTCATCAGGCCGAGTTATGCAGAAACTTGTCATGATACACGAAGGAAGGCTCAGACAACACGTTAGAAAATGGGACAGGTGCGAAGACCTTGAAATGTATGGTATCCTGAAAGAAGAATGGGAACAGACAGAGAACCAGCCCATGTATTCGACACAGAACCTGAGTGAGTGATGGGAAACATTCATAAGGTAGGAAAAGGCGTCTAAAATGGATCATAAGCAAGTCGGACATCTCTGGAATGGCAATGCGGAAGCCTGGACCAAATTGGCACACGCCGGTTACGATGTGTATCGTGACCACCTGAACACTCCCGCCTTTTTTGAGATGCTCCCTGATATCAGTGGGATCTCAGGCATCGACATCGGGTGCGGAGAAGGACATAACACGAGGTTGCTGGCCAGGCGGTGTGCCAGGGTTACTGCCATCGACATTTCGGAAGCGCATCGAGTCTTGAAGCCCGGTGGTTTTCTGCAGTTCTCCATCTGTCATCCATGTTTCGATACGCCGCACCGCAGGAATCTGCGGGATGAGATCCAGAATTACATATTGACTCTTCCTATCGCACTTGATGTGACCCTCTAACCTTTTGTTTGCGTTACCTTTCCGAATCCGCTATAATCCCGCTTCGATAATTCTCTCTCATGATTGTTTTACTGGACGTCTGTCCGTACCTCACTATTAGAGATCTCTTATCAATTCAAACCGAGCATCCCAATTTTAAACAGGGACGCCGATTGCCGCAGTGATTGCGGTCCTTTCTTTCCCACGTGTCCGGCGGGTAGAGATTTGTATAACCCCGGACCAGGAAAAACATGCAAGAACAAATACATTCTCTCGCGCTACAGCCTTCGAAAGGTGTCTTTGGCGCTCTGATTCCTAAAATTCAAAGGGCTTTGGCTGCGGAGGGATATATTAATCCCACGCCCATTCAGGAGCAGTGCATTCCGCACCTGTTGAACAATCGAGACCTCCTGGGTGTGGCCCAGACTGGCACCGGTAAGACCGCCGCATTTGCCCTGCCGCTCCTTCAGCGGCTTCACGGTAACTACCGCAAGCCCCGAATGGGAACTCCCCGAGCTCTCATTCTCGCTCCCACCCGTGAACTCGCGGCGCAGATAGGGGAGAGCATTCGGACTTATGGACGTTTTATATCTCTCAGACATACTGTGATCTTCGGCGGAGTAAAACAGTTTCATCAGGTAAAAGCCCTGAACAAAGGGGTCGATATTCTCATTGCAACTCCCGGCAGGCTGCTTGATCTGATGAAGCAGGGATTCATACATCTGAATGAGGTGGAGGTCTTCATTCTCGACGAAGGGGACCGGATGCTTGACATGGGTTTCATTCCCGATATCAAGAAGATATTGTCTAAAATTCCGGCTGAGCGTCAGAACCTGTTCTTCTCAGCCACTATGCCGCAGAAAATGGTGAATCTGGCCCGCACCATGGTTTGCAACCCGGTACGGATTACCATCACACCAGACCAACCGGTAGTAGAGAGTATTGCCCAGAAGGTGCTCTTCGTTGGGAAAAAGAACAAGGATGCCCTTCTGATCTCACTATTGCGCGACCCCCGAGTGAACAAAGCACTCATTTTTACCCAGATGAAGCATACCGCCAACCGTGTGGTACATAAGTTGTCCGCAAGTGGCATTCCCGGCGCTGCTATTCATGGCAATAAAAGCCAGGCCAGTCGCACCAGGACGCTGGATGGTTTCAAGCAAGGTCAATTCCAGGTGCTGGTCGCTACTGATGTGGCAGCACGAGGATTGGATGTGGACGACATCACCCATGTAATCAACTACGATCTTCCCATTGAGTCCGAGACATATGTGCACCGCATCGGGCGTACCGCACGGGCTGGAGCGAATGGTAACGCCATTTCATTCTGCTGCGCCGAGGACCGAGCCTACCTGCGGGAAATCGAACACCTTCTGGGTAAACCGGTACCTGCCGAGATGGAGCATGAGTATCATTGCCAGGAAGCTTTCCAATCCATCCAGCCTGCCCCGAAGAATTTCGGTCGCAGCACTGGCGGCAAACGGCCAATGAACAACAACGGACACTCTCGCAGCAGAAGAAATTACCGCGGTATGCGCTAAAATAAACACTTCAAATGTTCAGGGGATTGAAAAACTCTTTGCCGGTCTTGTTTTCAAGATGCTTCTCTCACTGCATGCCACGCTCTATGACCCAGGCAGTCCCTCAGAATCTCACCATTGCGATTCTTATGTACATGGCTTCCGGTACGTTGCAGTCGTCACCAACTGCTCTTATTGCATTTACGGGGCTGAATCGCTTGAGGGAAGTACGCTTTACCTGTCTTGTTCACTATTCCTTTCCAGTTCCGCAACAGACGCAACACTCGGTACGGGCTGCTGGTTAAGCTTTGCCCGATAAGGATTTGCTGCCCGTAAGGAACAGCTCACTCTATAAGAAGCACCAAGCTGAGCTTGGCGCACTAACGCTTCGAATGAGCCGCTTCACAACCTTAACCTGAAGTGTAGGTAAGTCGGCTCAATTCGTTTGTTCTCCACTATTTATCCTGTTTCTCAGGAATTCTGAATCCGATTCTTTTCCCGTTCTTAGTTTTGGGTGAGTCTATCAGATTCCGAATCTCCTTCACCAAAGCCATCATGATATTATCGTGTTCTGTAACACGCTTTTCCAATTGCTCGAATTTTCGGGATAGTATTTCGTTTGTGAATGACATTTCGCGTAACTGGACAAATGCCCGAATAATGAAAACGCTCATTCTGTTTGCCTGCTCTGAATTCAGAACATTTGCGGCCTGGAGAGCGCCATGTTCGGTGAATACCAGTGGCGCTTTTCTTCGACCACCCCAGTTCGAACTTGATGTCGCAATTTGCGACTTCAAGATTTGAAATTCTTCTTTAGACAATTGGAACATGAAGTCATCTGGAAATTTAGAATGATTGCGTCGGACTTGCTCATTTAAACGTCGAGTTTCAACTCCATACAATTCAGCAAGATCGGAATCCAGTATAACTTTTGTATATCGGATTATTAGTATGTCTGAGATTATCCTATGTTCAGTGAGCTTGTCCGAAGAATTTGCCAATGCATTTCCTTTCTATCACTGGAGAACGTTTCAAATCAGCAGACTGCTAAAATAAATATTGAGAACATTCGAGCAGCAGTGCTGCTGCATTTGTTCGTTAACCCCCAATAATCTCATTCAAACCAGCGATAATTGCAGCAAGCTCCTCTGGAGATATCCTGGTGATTTTCTTGCCGATACGCTTGATCGACAGAGTCCTGATCTGGCTGATCTTGATCCATGATTTCTTCGGGAGCGATGCATCTGACAACTCAAAGGTTAGAGGAAATCCTGCCCTGGGCTCTCTGCTGGTTAGGGCAACAGCTATCACTGTACCCGAGCGGTCATTGAAAACATCATTGCTGAGAACCAGTACTGGTCTTTTCCCGGATTGTTCATGCCCGATTGTAGGATTCAGATCAGCCCAGAGAATATCGCCTCTCAGTATTCCGGCCATGATCCAAGCTCACTATTCATACCTTCCTCAGCTATAGCCATTTCTTCTTGAGGATCCAGTTTCGAGCATTCCCGCGCAAGACGGTTGCCGTACTTCTTTTCAAGCATTTCACGAACTGCCTTTTGTATGGCTCCGCTTCTGCTGGGAAACTCTGCCTTAGAGACAAGATCATCAAGTTGATGGAGCATTTCTTCATTTATGCTGATTGCTATCTTTGCGGTACTCATGCAATTCACCTCCGGTATTACCATTTGTCATACCATTGGTTTTGTCAAGGGTTAACACCAGGCTCAGTGGATAGTACTCACCATGAATTCGACTTAGCAAGTGCTATTCCACTGCAGCCTCTGGTTATGGCTTCTATCTCAACAGACACAAGCCTGTGGTTTCAGAAATCCCAGCTGATTGAATTCTGCAAAAGTATAAACCCGCTGAAACAGGCTCACCATTCTCTCTCCTTCCATCCCAGACTATGGAGTGCTGACCAGTTCCAAGCTCTGAATTCTCAAGTGTTCTGACGATTCTTCCGGACAGATCGTAAACTGTTACTGATGTCCATCCAGGCTCAGAAAGCTCGAATGATATTAATGCAGCGGAGTAGAATGGATTCGGACTGGCGCATAGAGCAAGCCTGGTGGAAGGTTCCAGAGTGATGTCAGTTTGCGTGACTATGAAGTTAATTGTATCGGCTGCAACAGCAACACCCCCATCGAAGGATGTCACTATCAGCGCGTTCGATCCCACCTCCGCGAACAGATCGTCAAGGTAGGTGTATTTCAGGCCGGTTCCGAAGGCGTAGAGGTTCCAGTCCATACCTGCTATGTAAACAACACCGTCAGTTATGGCCGGACTGGAGTAGATATTAATATTGCCGGTTTCGTAAGACCATATCTCTTCTCCGGTTTCGCAGTTCAAAGCAATTACACTGCTATTGTCATCATAGTAATCGATGCCTTCTCCATAAAAGACAATCCCATCGGCGATCCCGGAAGATCCATGCTGAACACCAGGTACAGACCATATTGTGTTGCCGGTGGCTGCATCGAGACAATGATATGTATCCACCTGATCCGCAAAGTAGAGCCTGCCATCGTGATAGGCAGGAGTTGCTGCTAAATAATTAACACCTGCAGTGATATCAACCTCCCAGATGGTATTACCGGTTGCAACAGCAATTCCTCTTGTTTTTCCGTCAAATTCATTAATGTAAATAACACTGTCCATTACTACTGGAGATGAGTCCCAGTAACCCTCATATGCGTCGGTGTTCTCCCAGATGATTGAGCCTGTAGTGGCATCCAGGGCATACAAAGGACCCGTGTATGTT
>CBDVBK010000056.1:0-23224 GCA_965372215.1 uncultured bacterium
ATAAATGACTACAGGAAATTGTCACTTGAAGCTTCATCAGGGTGGGGAATGTGAGCTGCAGCCTCTGGTTATGGCTTCTATCTCAATAGACACAGTCCCGTGGTTTCAGAAATCCCTCCCGACTGTATCCTGCATATGTAGATACCCGCAGAAACTGCCTGTCCATTATTGCCGATCCCGTTCCAAAGGATCGTGTGCTGCCCTTCAACAAGCTCGGTATCAGTTAGTGTCGTGACGATCCTTCCTGATAGGTCATAGACAGTTACTGATGTCCATCCCGGTTCGGAAAGCTCAAAGGATATCGATGCCGCGGAATAGAATGGATTCGGGCTGGCACATAGAGCAAGCATGCTTGAAGGTTCCAGGGTGATGCCAGTTTGCGTGACTGTGAAGTTAATGGTATCTGCCGCAACAGCAACACCCCCATCGAAGGATGTCACGATAAGTTCGTTCGGGCCCACGTCCGCATAGAAATAATCTTCACGGTAAGTGTACTTAAGACCTGTTCCGAAAGCGTAGAGGTTTCCGTCAGTGGCGGCGATGTACATAACCCCGTCCACGATGGATGGGCTGGATTGGAATCCACGTCCTATATTTATTTCATAATTCCAGATCTCGTTTCCGGTATAGATGTCCACTGCATGGATGAACGCCACTGAATCATCAAAGGATTTATCACCCCAGAAGACCAGGTCATCAGCTACTCCACAAGATCCATGCAGGTAATCATCATTCAGAGGGTCAAATCCCCATTCAACATCACCTGTAAACCGGTTCACACAGTAGATCATGGGGTAGGCGCCAAAGAATATACGATCTGCATAAACTGCGGGGGTCGATTCTATGCACGATCCAAAATTCTTGAGAACTACATGCGAACCATTATTCGGGTCAAACACCATCAGATCTCCATCCATAGATCCGATATAGAGCGTGCTGTCGTAAATCACTGGAGATGAATCGTGATATCCTGTATAGTCATTCTGCCATATTATACTCCCTGTATTAACATCAAGAGCATAGAAACATGGATCTACAGAAATATTTCCAGGAACAAAGAGCATATCATTCCAGGCTGTCATGCTGCTGGAGGTACTAAGTGTATCCGTTCTCCAAACCTCTTCACCGGTAAGGTCATCCAAACAGTAAACGAAGTAGTAACCACTAACAAATACTCTCCCCTGATAGGGAACCGGAGGCCCTGCGAAACCCCAGAAAGCGTCATCAAATACTCTCCCCTGATAGGGAACCGGAGGCCCTGCGAAACCCCAGAAAGCGTCATCACTGAAAGCCCAGATCCTGTCACCCGTAAGGGCATCCAGGCACCATATCGAATCGGAGGCCAGGTATGCCTTACCGTCCTGTACATGCATCGCGTCATCGATAGCGACGCCTATATTCTCGAAGCGCCAGATCTCCGCTCCGGTGGCGGCATCAAGACAATATGCTATCTCGTCTTCTTCCGAAGCGTAGTAGACCCTGCCATCGACTACCACAGGAGAAACAAACTCGTGATAAGTTCCGCTGATTGGCGCAGTCCACAGGATTGTGTTGTCATGCGGGGCTGGTGATTCCGAGTAACCTGTGCGACAGTCGTTGGCCATGTAGGTGTACCAGTCTGTGTTCAGCCTGGGAATCAGAACAAAAGCCTGACCATTCAGAGAGTAGTGAACTGAGTCCGGAACCTCGTTCTCGTTTTCCACGATAGCTCGGAGGGGGAGCCAGTCACCATCGTAGGTCTCGCCATCGACAGGTTCAGTGATTGTAAGATTAGTGGTTGATATCAGGATTGCTGTGAGGAGCGTTCCAAAAATCATTTTGTCCTCCATTCACTTTCATAGCCAATACTCTGGAAGAAGCTGACGTAATTTAACAGTTCTATCAAGGTCCATAATAACCTCCGCATCCATATTCCTGGGATCAATCTGTGCCATTGTCTCCCTGCAGCGGCCGCATGGCGGGAGAACACGGGAGCCTGATACCGCAACGATTTGCGCGATGTGTGTTTCTCGATCTTTTAACATCTCTGCGATTGCGGCGACCTCTGCACAAAATCCAAGACCGCAGGCAAGGTCTATACAGATCCCGGTATACACGTTACCACTTACCGTCCGAATTGCAGCTCCTACGCCACCGGCAGAGAAGTCGTCAGCCAACTGGAAGTCTCCACATACAGCTCTTGCTGCTTCAATCAGCTGAGTGATATTCTTATTCATCCGTCATCTCCTGATCCTCAGTCATTCTGCAGCAGCAATTATAATTAATCGAGTTGCTTCAGAATCGTACGGTGTACCATTAATGCTGCCGTAAAACTGCTTTACTGAAAATCCTGCTGCCTTAAGCATCTCTTCCATTTCAGCAGCGCTGTACACCCAGTGGGAGAATTCCCATCTGTTCTTCACTCTGTCGTCTTCGATAATCAGCCATTCATTATGAATTTTTCTCCATCCGTCTTCTATCCTGTGCTTCTGAACCAATAGTGTTCCATCCTCCAGCTCATCGGTTGATATGGGGCTGAATATCGATGCAAGAACCTCTTTACCCATAAGTTCAAGTATGAGTATTCCATCCTGTCTGAGGGAATCCCGGACGTTATTGAGAACCTTCATATTGTCATCGTGTTTCTCGAAGTACCCGAAAGAAGTGAACATGCACATGGTTAGATCAAAAGAATCAGGGCGAACAAAACTCCGCATGTCCTCAAGCACCCACTCTATTGAAAGGTCTTCAAGGTAAGCTCTTCTTCGTGCCATTTCCAGCAGGTATTCCGTGCGATCTACACCCGTAACGGTGAAACCGCGCCTTGCCATTGCAATTGAGAAACGTCCGGGACCACAGCATAGATCAAGAACTTTCCCCTCTTTAATGCCTGTAAGCTCCATCAGTAAATCAGAGTCTTTCTCAGCTTTTTCAATTCTTTTGTCCGGGAACATGAACGGGTATAAATCACTCCAGAATTTCTCATCCTCGAACCATTCCATTACATTGTCCTTCCGGATATCAAGGATTGCATCGTCTGCAGAAATTGCATATACCGGTTATTCTGCTGTCCGGGTCTCCCCATGTGAACCATGAGTCGATTATTTCAGAAGAGAGATACTTTGGGTCAAGTTCGAGGAAACCACAATGACCTACAAGAATTACAGTAGACGGATACCCGTTGTAATATCCTGATAAATCAGCAACTTCCACATAACCTGAAGCGTCGGGGGCAATACACCAGAGATCAACTGAAGCGTAATCAGGCAGGCTGTCTATTGAGATAAGAATCGATTCCGCCATTGACTGATTAGCTGTTGTATCGTCTCCCATCACAAGGAGCAGACCGAATCCTGTGGGTGTTACTAAATCATCAAGATCGGAGAAACCGCTGACAGGGGTGAATTCAGATTGTATCTGAGAAATCCCAAGAAAGAAAAACAGCATAATAATCATTTGAGATACCTTCCCGCGGATACGATCCTGTTCGCGTAGTATTCCTTTGAGAGTGATTCCCTTACAACCCCCCTGCTGCTGGATGCGTGAACAAAGAAGCCGTTTCCTATAAATATTCCTACATGTGATATACCTGAACCTGATGTATTGAAAAACAGCAGATCACCGAACTTTAGTTCTGATGGATTAACGCTTTCTGATGCTTCAGCCTGCTGACTGGCTGTTCTGGGTAACTCTATATTAACAGCTCTGTAAACCGACTGGGTGAACGCGGAACAGTCTACACCGGATCTGCTGTTGCCGCCATACATATATGGGGTACCAATCCATGAATCAATTTCATCCAGCAATTTATTGTCTATTGATGATCTTGGGCCACTACCGGTGGATGATATTTCAGCCCATGAGCCGCCTGTACAATGAACTCCATCACCACGGTAAACTGGAATAGTTCTGCAACTCGCAAGAGAAAGAACAATAAGCAGCAAAAAGGCAATATGATAATTTTTCATAACTGTATCTTAAGAATAGTATCTCTGGCCGTTTTTCTCTGTCCTGGACAGTCAAGAGTGTAATGAAGACCCCGGCTTTCCCTCCTCCGCAATGCCGATCTGACTATCGTCCTGCTGACTGTGCATATATTCCTCAATTCAAGAAGTTCCACAGTTGGAAGAAGAGACCAGTAATCCTCTTCGATTTCGTCTGCCAGAACATCAATTATTCTAAGTGCTCTATGTAATTTTCTGTCCGACCTTACTATGCTTACATAATCCCACATGACATTTCTCACGGCTGCCCATGCGTAATCGACAAGCACGTTTTCCTTTAATGGTTCAGCGCGTCCGTAAGTCCAGTCCCTGGCGGAGAATATGTCCGGTTTCAATATGGTCCCAGGAATAGAGTCAGCAGCTTTTAATCCCATAACACCTGCTTCAAGAAGACTGTTGCTGCCAAGACGATTGGCGCCATGAAATCCGGTGCATGATGCTTCTCCAATGGCCCTCAGTCCATTCATAGCGGTACTGCCATCAGTTGATGCGTCTATTCCACCAACACAGTAATGGGCTGCGGGAACAACAGGTATTGGTTCTAGCCATGGAAAAATACCGACTGAAGCAACACCTTCAGTTACTTCCGGAAATGATTCTTCCAGCTTTTCACGGCCGAGGTGTGTAGCGTCAAGAAGAACATGATCATTTCCCAGCCGTTTCATTTCTGAGTCAATAGCTCGTGCTACGACATCTCTTGGCGCAAGTTCCATCCTCTCATGGTCATAGTTTTCCATGAATCTCTGACCTTCAAGATTAAGCAACCTGGCGCCTTCACCTCTGAGAGCTTCAGTTATCAGGAAATTTCTTTTATCAGGATGAAACAGGCAGGTAGGATGAAACTGGTAAAACTCCATGTTCCGAATCGGAAGTCCGGCCCTGCATGCCATCGCTATGCCATCTCCTGTGGCTGAATCCTGGTTTGAAGTGTATTTGTAAACTTTACCGGCCCCTCCTGTTGCGATGATGGTTTCACCGGCAAGCACAGTTGAAATTCTACTCTCGTGAAGGATATGAGCACCAAGACATCTGTCAGTGGCATTTTCAACCAGTTCAGGCATTTCTCGAGAAGCTGTAAGAAGATTTACAGCGAACGCGGGTTGCAGTATTGAAATGTTCTTTCTTTCTTTGCATCTCTCACAGAGCACTTCACTGATCAATCTGCCGGTTCTGTCTTTATGGTGAAGTACCCGCCTGATACTGTGTCCGCCTTCCATTCCTCCCTTACCGGATCCGTAAGCTCCTTCAAGGACAGCACCCCACTGTGATAATTGATTTACCAGACGGGGTCCGCTTTTAATAATATCGATAGCTGCATCTTCATCGACGAGGCCTCCTCCCGCTATAATCGTATCTCTCAGATGAAGTTGGAAACTGTCATTTTCGGATACTGCTGCTGCAAGGCCGCCCTGTGCAAGGTAAGTGCTTCCCGTAGGAATCGGGATTTTACTTACAAGAAGAATATCAAGCTCTTCAGGAAGAGCGAGCGCACATGTCAATCCCGCCATTCCGGCACCAAGTATGAGTACGTCTTTTCTGATTGTACCTGTCAAATGAGTTATCCTATCTTTCTCTTAGCTCTCGAAACCTTTCAATTATATTCCGAATCTCGTCAAGAAGTTCAGGTATATCTCCCTCAACCTCAAGGTTCATTGTCTGAACCAGTATATCATCGGTATCAGCAAGATCACTGAATTTTACGGCATCCTTTTCCGTGGTTATCAATGCTGATGCTCGTTTTTTACGCATCATTATCTTCAGTTGTTCTATATCCTCTTCTGTGTAGATGTGATGGTCAGGAAATACCACTAGTTTCACGATGCTGATACCGGCTTCTTCAAGAGAATTGCGGAAGCTTTCAGGTTTCCCGATCCCGCAGAATGCAAGAACCGGGTATTCAGGGGTATCGATCAGCCTCCTGCCGGATGCAAGCCTTACGCCGATTGGTTGAATTCTGCTGAACTGAACAGGAGCTTTCCAATTGTAATCTGAAACTCTTCGCTTTATCCATTCAGCTGACATTCCAGACGAAATCCGGTTAATCCAGATGTGATCCGCTCTTGATATGAATGATGGAAATTCTCTGAGTGTTCCAGCAGGAAGAATTCCACCCTGACCGAACGGATTCGCAAAATCAAGTACAACGATTTCTATGTCTCTGTGCAGTTTAAGGTGCTGAAATCCATCATCGATTATGATAATATCCGGATTTTCCTCTCGAAATGCTCTAATTGAAGCTTCAGTTTTGGACCTGCCGGCATACACCCTGGCTTTTCCGAGCAGGCTCTCCGCAAGCAGCAGAACTTCATCCGTAAATTCTTTTCTTACATCATCGTTGTCCAGTCTGACTCTGCAGGCGGATTGCCTCTTTCCGAAATTTCGCGCAATTACCGCAACAGAATAACCCATTCCGGCGATTCTCCTTGCAAGCCAGATCGTGACAGAGGTTTTCCCTGTTCCGCCAACTTCGATATTCCCGACACTTAGCACTGGAACAGGCAATCTGATCTGTCTTCTGCCCGATTCAAACCATATTCTTCGAATAGCAGCCACTGAACCGTATAGCCAGCCGAAAGGCATAAGCATCCAGCCAAACCACGCATAATATCCCTCTCGAGATGCTATTTTCTTAAATGTTTCATCAGGTCTTTTCATTAACAATACACTCCAGATGATTGATAACTCCTGATCTGAAAAGGAGCAATCCAAACTGATCATACACTTCATTCTGAATCTTCTTTACTGAACCCCGCACGAATTCTTTCCCGGGAGCTTCGCTTTTCAATCTCTCAAGTATGTCAGTCAACTCTTCATGTGATGAGATGATATAACCAGCTCCGGATGTGGATATTTCATCAATGATATTGCTGAAACTTTCGTAATGGGGACCAACAATAACCGGCACTCCCCTTATAAGAGGTTCAAGCACGTTATGCCCCCCCACAGGAATAAGTGTTCCACCAACAAAAGCTGCTTTGCCAACACCATAAAACCGAGCGAGTACTCCATGCAGATCAAGGATAAGACTGTCAAATTCTCCTGTGTCTTTTGAATAGGCAAGTTCTGTCCATTTCACGGGAGAGAAACCGTTATTTCTCATGATATTGAATACTTCATCTGTTCTCTCAATGTGTCTTGGTGCCATAACAGGGAAATATCCGGCCTTTCTGGAAGCTTTGAGTATGGTTATTTCTTCTCCCCTTCTTGTTGAACCGGCGACCAGAACGGGCAGATCTGTCTTCAGCATATTATGCCATTCTTTAGGAGGGTCACCATGATCTGAGCAGGACTTGGAATCACCTGTTACAGTGATGCTTTCAGGATTAGCACCAAGTAATCCGAAGTATTCAGCGTCTTTGCTGCTTCGCGCAAGGATACCCGAAAAGCATAAAAGCATTCTTCTCATCAGCGGTTTGAATATCCGGTAACCTCTGAGACTCCGTTTTGAGAGTCTTCCGTTGACAATCATACATGGAATACAGGATTCAAGAGCTTCAAGGATAGTGTTTGGCCATATTTCAGTCTCAGTGATTATAAGCGCCCTCGGTTGTATTCTCTGGATGAAGCGTCGTGTAAACAATGGTGTATCAAGGGGACTGAAACTGCCCGGAAGATTCATTCTATCCAGGAATAACCGACCTGAAGGAGTGAAACATGTTATCCAGACAGGTATGTTTCTTTTTTCAAGATACGATACAAATGGAAGAAGTCCATTCAATTCACCAAGAGATGAGCCATGAAGCCAGACTGGATTACTGCTTATTTTCGAAACATACCCCTGTCTTTCCTTTCTTTCCCTTGACGATCTGAACCTAAGTGCCAGTATTGCCGGTAAATGAAGGAAGTAGCCTGCGGATTTAAGGAAATACCTGAGAATACGGGCGGATGGTAATGTAAGAAGATCAGCGCTTTTAGTTACTCTTATGATTTCCTTTTCTATTCTGTCCAGCCATATTCCGGGGTCATCTCGCCTTTTCATTGGCGGAAAAGGTCTTCCCTCAACCACGCTCACCCTCGCAAATGGCAGTGGAAGTAGAAAACTGTCCCAGGAGGATAAATGCAGCGCTGGCCAGGCTGAAACTCCCATTGAAACAACGGGTCTGCCTCCAAGCCTGGATATATGGGCAATTCCCATCTTTACTTTTTCTGCGGGACCTCTGGGACCATCCGTTGTAATTGCGCAGTCCATTCCAATTCTCAGTTTACCGGCCATTTCTCCGAGTGCTTTTATGCCTCCCCTGCTGCTGGAACCCCGGACTGTTGAAAACCCCATTGAATGAAGAACATTTGTTGCATACTGTCCATCCCTGTTCTGACTTACGAGAACAGTGACATCCTCATTTCGGTGAGTATGAATGAATGGAAGCTGTCTTCCATGCCAGAATGCGAAAGCTGCTGGTCTGCCTCGTGTATGTCCGGCCCTCAAAGCCCCTTTTGAGAAGTAGAATACACGCCATGAACTGCCTAGCAAACTTAATAATATGCGCCCCGCAATACGGGAAAGCTTGAATAAATCAGGAGTTTTCATATCCTATTTCATTGTACAGAAGCCTTGCTGCTCTTTTCGCTGCACCGTTATTACCAAGGGCTTTGCGGACGGATTCAAGATCCGACAGTGATCTTTTTCTCGTTTCCGTTTCAGAGAGCAGGGGAATGATTCGCTTCGCTATGCTTTCCGGCGTAACAGCATTCTGTATGAGTTCAGGCGCGATGTCTTTGCCTGAGACTATGTTAGCCATACCTATTCTGTCGACACCTCGTACAAGCAGCTTAGCGAGGATATATGTCAATCGGGAAGTTTTGTATGTAATAATGAATGGAATTCGCCAGAGTGCTGTCTCCAGTGTGGCAGTGCCGGAACATACAACGGCAGCAGACGCGTTTTGAAGCGAAGCGCTGATTGAATTGACCAGTGTTACTCCTTCAGTGTTACCGGCGCGGTCATACAAACTCGACGGGACCGATTCAGTCATAGCTACAAAAGCGTTCCGGATAATACCTCTGCTTCGAAGAATTGAGTATGCATCAAGCATAGGATCAAGAAGTCTGGCAACTTCCTGTTCTCTGCTTCCGGGAAGAAAAGCCAGATTTCCATGAGGCTCTGAATCAACAGGCTCTGGAATAGCATCTACGAGCGGATGTCCTGCACATACGGCCATGACCCCATGACGACTGTAGAATTCCACTTCGAATTCGAAGAGAGTTATCATAAGGTCTACGCTCTTTCGGATTTTTCTGATCCTTCTTTTGCCCCATGCCCACAACTGCGGAGAGATGTAATAGATTACTTTGAAACCCTTTTTCTTTGCCCATTGAGCCATGGGTATATTGAAGCCGGGATAGTCAACCAGTAGAACCGCATCCGGTTTTTCAGAGATGATAAGTGATTTCATCTTATTTCTCAGATCACGAAATTTTTTCAGAGAAGAGATTACTTCCGCAAAGCCCATAACGGAATAATCTTCGAGATCAAATAACACATTTACACCGGCACCTGACAGATGGCTGCCTCCCAGACCTGAAGCTTCAACAGGAACTAATTCTGAAAGATTCCTGAAAAGCTCTCCAGCACGAATATCACCGGATGGGTCACCGGCTGAGATGACTAGATTCATACTCCAGTCAGATCTTTCAGAACTTCTTCTGTAGCTATCTGTATCTGGCTGGAGATTATTTTAGCAGATCGGAGAGCTCTAAGACCATCTTCCCCCGAAACGGTCGGAGAACAGCCTGTATCACATGCTTTCAGGAAATCTTTGAGCTCAGCGGTAAGGGCATCACCTTCCTCAACAACTACTGATATTGGTTCGATATTTCCGGATGAAACACGGAATGCCTCAACTTTTCTTGATGCGAAATCAACTGACACATAGCTCTTATGCTGAAAAAACCTCAGTTTTCGAATCTGTTCTCGCGAAATTCGACTGGCGGTCATATTAACAACACAACCATTCTTAAAGTGAATTCTTGTGCTGGCGATATCCACATTATTACTGAGAACGGGTACACCTGATGCCTGAACTGAGATGACAGGAGATCGAACGAATGAAAGAACAAGATCAATGTCGTGAATCATAAGATCCATTACAACCGAAACATCTGTTCCCCTGGGGTTGAAAGGCGCCATTCTGTGCCCTTCTACGAAAAGTGGTGTATCTATGAATTCTGCCGCGGCAAGTATAGCCGGGTTAAAGCGCTCCACATGACCTACCGCCAGAATCAGGTCAGTTTCTTCTGCAAGCTCTACCATTTCAGAGCCCTCTTCGGGGTTCGCTGCAATTGGTTTTTCTACAAGAACGTTCAATCCGGCTCCGAGAGCTTTCATGACGACTCTGTAATGCCCCGAGGTTGTACATGCGACAACAACTGAATCGCATTCTTCAAGAAGAGAATCAATTTGTTTCACCGGTCGGACATCAATTCTGGAAGCAAGCTCCATCATCCGTTCAGTGTCCGTATCGAATATAGGAACAGTTCTTCCTGTAATCTCACCGAGTATTCTTGCATGGTGAAAACCCAGATGCCCTGTTCCGATAACACCAGTTATCATTTCATCCTCCAAAAGCGGAAAGAACATCCGCCGCGTATTTTACAGACCGCTCAGACAGTGAGAGGTGAGTAACAAATCTTACCGTTGACGGTGACAGAGCAAGACAGCCGATCTCTAGAGCAGCAAGAGATTCCGCGACAATCTCCGCTTTCCCTTCGGGTGTTTTTGCTATAACGATATTCGTATCTATTTGTTCCCTTTGAAGTTCGAGAACAGGGGATTTCCTGATACCCTTTGCCAGTTTTGCAGCATAGTGATGAGTCCTTGATAATGCCGGAAGATTATGCTCAAGAGCATAAATACATGCAGCCGCAAGTATCCCGGCCTGACGCATACCACCTCCGTGCTGCTTCCTGAGGAATCTGACACGTTCTTCATCTTCTGAAGAACATAGAAGAATAGAACCAACTGGACATCCCAGACCTTTAGAGAAACACATTGAAACCATACGAAAACCGAAAACCAGTTTGTTCAATGATTGCCCTGTAGCAGCAATTACGTGCCAGAGCCGCGCTCCGTCGAGGTATGAGGATGCTTTATTCATAGAGGCTATGGACTGGATTTCCCGTATCGTCTCCTGTGGGAGGATTAGACCACCCATCACATTATGAGTATTCTCCAGAGTAACCAGCGTTCTCGGAGCGAAATGCTGGTCTTTTTCTCTGTTCAATGCTGTTCTCAGAGAATCCGGTGGAATACAGCCGCTTTTATTCTCATCGATCCGGTGCATCTGAAGTCCTCCGAGCATTGCGTATTGGGCTCCCTCATATAGATATGCATGGCTTCTTGAACCACAGATCACTTCATCTCCGGCGGTTGTCAGAGCACGAATTGCCACTCCGTTTGACATCGTTCCAGTAGGCATGAAAACCGCTTTTTCAAAGCCTGCCATTCCGGCAACAGTGTCCTCCAGGTGATTTATGCTTGGATCTTCCCCGAATACATCGTCACCGACCTTTGCTCTTGACATCGCGTTTCTCATAGCGTGAGAAGGGGTACTGACAGTGTCACTTCTCAGATCTACTTTTATACTTGTCAATTGATTTAAGACCCCCGTTTACGGCTTAAGGTGTTTTCTCATCGCTTCGGAAAGAATTCGATCCATTATTTCAGATGATGATTTACCAGAAGCTTCCCAGAGTTTTGAAAACATGCTTATTTCCGTGAAACCCGGAATAGTATTTATCTCATTAAAATATACTTCATCATTCGGAGTCAGAAGAAAATCCGCTCTGGCGAAACCACTTCCTTCAAGTACAGAAAACACTTGCTCAGCAAACGCTCTGATCCGGTTTGACATTTCATCGGATAATGGCGCAGGAATGATAAGCTTCGAATCATCGCAATCATATTTTGCCGTATAATCATACCACTCCAGACCCGGAATTATCTCACCGGGAACAGAAGATGAAACAGTTCCGGATTCACTCAGGAGAGCGACTTCGATTTCCCTTACATTTTCAAGGCCATTCTCGATCAGGATCAGACTGTCATATTTGAAAGCAAGCTCCAGGGCATCCTGAAGCTGCTCTGGAGAATAAACTTTTGATATTCCAACACTGGAACCCATCCTGGCCGGTTTGACGAATAAAGGGTATTTAAGCGGTTCGAGTTCGTTCAGCGATGGAGGTGAACTCTGCGAAAAGCTCTTCCAGGGAACAACCGGAATCCCTTCAGATGATATGAGTCTTTTGGTTGTGATTTTATTCATAGCGAGCGATGATGTCATGACTGAGGCTCCAGCATATGGCCAGCCGGCAATCTCACATAATCCCTGAATTGATCCATCTTCTCCCCATGGACCATGGAGTACCGGGAATACAAGATCAAAATCAATTTCTGTTTCATCAATGAACAGTTTCCAGACATGATGTCCGGTATTGAGCGTAATAGTTGAGTCGTCAAGAAGCCATTGACCGTCTTTACTTATTTCAACAGAAACGATTCTGTGTCCTGATTGCTCAAGAGTGGAGCGGACAAACGACGCGGACTGCAGGGATATATCCCGCTCTGCTGATCTTCCACCCGATAGAAGTACTATTTTCATTTTTTGCCTCCTGCAGGTTTTCAGCCGAAAGGGGGTCTTGACCGAACCTTTCTCGCTGGTAGTTTATCCGGACGGTCGTTGAATGCTAATATACGATTACTTTCAATATCCGGCAGGCTATATCTTATATTCTGACAGGATTCAGGAGGTATTATGAAAATACTTATAACAGGTGGAGCGGGTTTCATAGCTTCCAATGTAGCGGATTTCCTCATTGAAAAGAAACATGAAGTGCACATACTGGATGATCTTTCCACAGGATTTATCGAAAATGTTAATCCCTATGCTGTATTCCATGAACTCGATATAAGAAGTAAAGGTGCTTATGATCTTATCTCTAACGGAGGATTTGATATCCTATGTCATCACGCTGCACAGATGGATGTAAGGAGATCAGTAAGAGAACCTGTTTTTGACGCTGATGTTAATATTGAAGGTACTCTCAATATTCTTGAAGCATCAAGAACGGGGGGAGTTCGCAGAGTTGTTTACGCCTCTACCGGAGGAGCTGTATACGGTGAACCTCAGGAACTTCCCGTGCCGGAGACACATCCGGTTAATCCCATATGTCATTATGGAATCAGCAAGCATACCGTAGAACACTACCTTTTCCTTTACAGGTTCCTTTATGGGCTTGACTATGTGATTCTCAGATATCCTAATGTTTACGGTCCCAGACAGAATCCCTACGGAGAGGCAGGCGTAACAGCCATTTTTACTCTGGCGTACCTCACCGGCACCCCCCCCTCCATCAATGGTGACGGATTGCAGCTGAGGGATTATGTCCATGTCGCTGATATAGCAAGAGCAAACGAAATGGCCATGGATCTATCTAGAACAGATATTTCAGGAGAGATATTTAACATCGGCTGGGGTGTCGGAAGATCTGTTCTTGAGCTTGATCGTATTATCAGGGATTTCACCGGGACTGATCTTGAACCTGTATTCGGCCCCCCCCTGCCTGAGGAAATTCTTCAGATAGCCCTGGACAGCACAAGGGCAAAAGATATTCTTGGATGGAAACCTGAGATCCGGTTCGAGGATGGTCTCGATGATCTTGTGAAGTACCACCGAAGGAAAATGACAGCGCAATGAAACCTGCGATGCCGGTTTTCCTTGACAGAGACGGCGTGATTAACAGGAACTGTGCTGATTATGTTCGATCATTGAAGGACTGGATCCCGCTCCCCGGTTCTATTGAAGCAATAGCGAAACTCAGCATCGCGGGCCATCCTGTTATTGTCGTTACGAATCAGTCAGCTATATCACGGAAATACTGCCTTGAATCGGATGTAATGGAAATACATCAACATCTGATTCAGCTTGTCGATAACGCCGGAGGGAGAATTGACGGTCTATATTACTGCCCTCACCATCCTGATGATGAATGCGATTGCAGAAAGCCGAGAACCGGTATGCTGGATATGGCGAGAGAAGAACTGAACCTTCCCCCCGGCGGTTATCTTGTTGGTGACGCATCCTCTGATATGGAAATGGGAATAAGAGCGGGTCTGAAGACGATTCTGGTTCTTACAGGCAGAGGATTGAATCAGCTTGAACTGATTAAGAAGGATAATCAACCATCGCCATGGAGAGTAACTGAAGATCTCGCGTCCGCTGCTTTGATTATTCTGGAAGATTCTGGTTAGGTCTGCCCTTTACCTGAATATAAATACTGAACAGAACAGGCCTTTCAGTGTATCTTCTCAGTTTCCTTTACCTGCAGGCCAAGAGAAAAAGAAGAGTTCCTTTCCTATGCCGCGTCTGCCAGATGCTTTTGCTGCTCCTCGGAGTCATAGGCATCATGATCCTAGTCTATTTCCTCAATAATATACGGGTTTCTTTCAAGAATCCTGAAAGTATTTTTCAGGATATCGTTGAGTCTTGAGTCGACATCTACCGTATAAAGAAGAGGAAAGGTATTGCTTTATTTTTAAAATACCGGTAGTTTTTGTTTGTGCTGTCTTTCTTTAAGGATTTTCAGTAAAGATAATAAGGAGGAAAAATGACTGATAAAGAACGAAAAGATGATAATGTTGTAAGTAGTGATAATAAAAAGCGTTCAGAAAAAAGCGAAAGAAAAAAGCGTTCAGAAAATACCGAAGATCCTCCTGAACTTCGACTCGTATTTTGGATGTTATCGTCTTTAACTATCTTAGTGGTGTTATTAATTGTCCTGCCATTTTTTGCAAGAAATGAAGCAAACAACAGTGACTTTATAGAATATAGCAAATGGATATTGCCAGCACTCCTGGGTGCTTTCGGAGCTTGGATTGGAGCTGGAGCCGCCTACTATTTCGGAAAAGAAAATTTGAAACTCAGTAATTCATCTACTAAGGAAGCACTAGAAATCCAGGGAGAAACATCAAAACATCATGCGGATAAAGCCACTATTTATGATATTAATCCAACTACATTAAATCCCGAATTTAAGTTTGCTATGGATTCACCATTAGAAGATGTGGAAAAGGAACTGAATGAAAATGTGGACTATTGGTTTATTCCAGTTTTAGAAAAACAGAAAATAAAAGATGTTATTCATATTGATGCTCTCTGGAGATTCTACAAGAGTGAGAATAATACTAATAAGGATACTCTCTCTAAACTAATAGAATATATTGATAACGATCCTCTTGTAAAAGATAAGTTAAGTAAACTGCATGGATTCTTTAATGTTTTTAGAATGGATGATAAAGTAATCGATAGTTATATAATGATGAAAGATAACAATGTAATTCTTGGTATTGTATGTGATGAACGGGGTAACGCTACCCATTGTTTTGTCCGAAGGGATTTAAAAGTTTTCATGTATGCCAGTAGTTAATCACATATAGATGAAGCACGCAATTCCCGTTTTCCTTGACAGAGACGGCGTGGTTAACAAGGTCAGTGCTGATGTCGTTCGATCATTGAAGAACTGAGCCTTCCCCCCGGCGGTTATCTTGTTGGTGACGCATCCTCTGATATGGAAATGGGAATAAGAGCGGGTCTGAAGACGATTCTGGTTCTTACAGGCAGAGGATTGAATCAGCTTGAACTGATTAAGAAGGATAATCAACCATCGCCATGGAGAGTGACTGAAAATCTCGCGTCCGCTGCTTTGATTATTCTGGAAGATTCAGCTGGTTAGTTTACCGGATCATTCGCCTACAATAATTTCAAGTTTTTCAAGGTAGGTTATCAGTCTGTTGATTCCTTCTTGAATATGTTCTCTGTTCTCTTCTTTTCCGGCTATTTCAATGAAGGTTCCAATCTCAGTAATCCCTTCAAAACCATATCCGGCTCCTGAGCCTTTCATGTTGTGTCCGCATCTTTCGATATCTCTGAAAGAGTTGTTCTCAAGCAAATCTTTCATTTCACTGATGTCCTTATGTCTGTGCTCAATATATCCGGGAATAATAGGCATGAGGTCAGGATCGGCGTGTATCTCAATTTTCTCTCCGTTGCCGACGCCCTCTGAATCGGAGGAGGATGAAGTAATTTCTTTTATTAATTTCAGCAGGTCGTCTTTACTGACAGGCTTCGCCAGATGTACATCACATCCAGCATCCAGACATTTTTTTACCTCTGTATTGATTGAATGAGCTGTCAGTGCAATAATGGGTGTATGCTCAATTCCCTTTTCTTTCTCGATTTCCCTGATCTTCCGTGTGGCCTGATACCCGTCCATAACGGGCATTTGCATATCCATCAGGATAATATCCCATTTTTCTGATGGAAACAGTTCGACAGCAATAGTTCCATTTTCTGCTTCTACAATTAAGCATGATTTCTTTCTGAGGAAAGCATTGATAAGAAATCTGTTGTCAGAGGAATCATCTACGAGAAGTATCGAAAGTGAGCCAAGATCTTTTGCTTCAATTTCAGTATTATCCTGATCCTTGATTTCAGTGGTCTCGTCTCCGTCTTCACCGGGATTATCAAATTCTGCTGTAAAACTGAATGTAGTGCCTTCTCCTGCTTTACTTTCAACGGAGATATCACCATGCATCAAATTCACGAGTTTTCTCGATATAGCGAGGCCCAGTCCAGTTCCACCGAATTTCCTTGTTACTGAAGCGTCTGCCTGAGTGAAAGTGTTAAAGATGCTTTCAAGTTTTGCGGATGGTATTCCTATACCTGTATCCGATATTGAGAATTTGAGAGTAGATATTTTCTCAGAAGTTTTAATATTTTCAATAAAAACCCTGATACTTCCTCTTTCAGTGAATTTTATCGAATTTCCAATAAGGTTTACAATTATCTGCCTGAGCCTGTTGGGATCACCGACCAGTATATCAGGAACTCCCGATTTGATTTCATAAGTCATTTCAAGATTCTTCTGGCTGCTCCGTACAGACAGTGTATCACATATTCTCGAAATAAGAACACTCAGATCAAAGGATATCTTTTCGAGAGTTATCTTACCGGCTTCGATCCTGGAAATGTCCAGTATGTCATTGATCAGCACAAGGAGACTTTCGCCTGATGAATGCATCATATCAACCAGCTTCATCTGTTCTTCGTCAAGATTTGTTTCAGCAAGCAGACCGGTTGCTCCTATCACTGTATTAAGCGGGGTTCGTATTTCATGACTCATGTTAGCGAGAAATTCTGATTTAGTTCTTGAAGCGTTTTCTGCGGCTTCAGTCGCTTCAACAATTTCTCTTTCAGTTTGTCTTCTTTCAGTTATATCTCTTATTATCCCGATCGAATACCAGCAGTCATTCAATCTTGCAGATGATATTGAAAGCTCAACCGGAAATTTTGACCCGCTCTTTCTTCTCCCTTCTATTTCCAGTGTTCGTCCGACCACAAGTCCCTCTCCTGTAGTCTTGAAAGCCTCAAATCCATGTTTGAATGATGACAGGTATTGTGGTGGAGCAATCAGCTTGTGCAGGTCCTTATTCAGCATCTCTTCCTTTGTATAGCCGAACATCATTGTACCGGCTCGGTTCACAAACGAGATCAAACCTTTTTCATTCATCATTATGATAGCGTTCTGTGTGGAATGCGTTATGGCTCTGAATTTTTCCTCACATGATCTGTACGATTTGACAGCAATGGTAGTTTCGGAAATATCCTGGAAAATACTGAGAATATTGTACGGAGTACCATTTTCATCATTAATAACAGCGGAATTCAGAATTGCGTTAACAACTGATCCGTCTTTTGATTTAAGATCAATCCTGTATTCCTCAATCTTACCGTTTAACAACAGTTCCTTTAACAGGTATTTTTGGTTCTCCGGGTTTGAAAAGATTAAAGATAGCGGTTTCATGACTATTTCTTCTCTTGTGAATCCGGTTATCCCTGATACAGAATCTGAAATATCGACTAAATTCCCATTCATATCGGTCTGGCAAAATATGATGTTCTGTAAACTGTTAATAATGGAAAGGTAATCCGATGCCTTTTGATTTCTCTGTTTCAGAGTTCTGCTTTTTCCGGATATCTCTATAAATGTGTGAATCAACCCTTTATGCTCACTTATTCTGCATTCGGTAGTTGCAATGACAACAGGAATGATTCTGTCCTTATCATCCTTTAGAAACCCATCAAAAGCTATCGTGGATGGTTCAAGCGGGGTTTTGTTCAGTGTTTTCAGGAAAATATCGCATTTCTTTCCTATAATCGACGTTTCGTGTAATCCGATCATCTCAGCTGCTCTTCTATTGATTTCAACAATTCCACCCGTATCGAAATCAATAATGAATACACCTGCACCCAGAGAATTAAAGAAGTTCTTGCTGAAATCTTCCGCTCTCATTATGGAATTATCCGGCATATTCATTACGGCACCTCTCAAAGACAATCGAAACAATATTCATTAGAATATTGCAGGTAGTAATTCTGCAAACCGATATCTTCTCTCTTATTGGATATATATTAAAAATCGAACGAATGCACATCATGCTTAATATTCCCGATAAGATACACTCATTAACCTGTCTGGAACTGAAATATTCAGCAGCTCTGGAATTCTGTTTATTGGATTTGCGGTGTCTTTGTCTTATATGTAGTATTAAGTGTTATATGCAATATTGAATTGATAGGAGAATTATGCCCGCAATACTTATCGTAGATGACGATTCAATGGTCAGAAAGATGCTGGTAAAAGTTTTCCAGAAGGAAGATTACATTACTTTTGAGGCACCAGATGGAAAATCCGCTTTGAAAGTTTATCGTGATGAAAACATCGACGTAATCATAACTGATATTGTAATGCCTGATATGGAAGGCATCGAAACTATCAGAGAATTACGTAAAATAAACCCTGATGTCAAAATAATCGCATTCTCTGGTGGAGGTTCTCTTGCACCGGGCGGCTACCTTAAAATAGCTGCCTCAATGGGTGCCAGATACACATTCCAGAAACCATTTGACATACATGAACTGAAAGATGCTGTTAAAAAACTCCTGAATTCCTGAAATCAGCTCATTACATAGGCCTGAATGAGATCTATTGTCGCTTTAAGAGCTTTTTCGTGTGTTCTTTCGTTTGCGTGTGAAGCGTCTACTCCAGGACCAATCAATCCATGTTTTACATCAAGCCCTGATTTGAGAGCTGCCGCAGCGTCTGATCCGTAATGCGGAAAAGTATCAACGGTGAAAGGGATAGAATTCGCTTCGGCAAGTCTTATCAAACGTTTAGTTATCTGGTAATTGAAAGGTCCGGTGCTGTCAGCGGCACAAATTGTGACACTGTACTCTGAAGATTCTCTTTGAGGCCCTGCAACACCCATATCAACAGCGATGAATTCACTTGCTTTCTCCGGGAGAAAACCTGCCGCACCATGCCCCACTTCCTCGTACGCTGTAATGAGAAAGTGCAGAGTGCGCATGGGCGTAATCTCTTCTCTGAGTAGCCTCTCAGCTACTTCAATGAGTATCGCCACTCCTGCTTTGTCATCGAGATGCCTTGATTTGATAAATCCTGATTCCGTTCGAACAGGGCGAGGATCAAAATGTATGTAGTTCCCAACAGACAGTCCAAGTTCCAGTATTTCCTTTTTGGATGATGATTCTTCATCAAGCCTTATATACATCTTTTCTTCTTTGCGCTTACCTGAAGCTTTTTCCAGACCATGAATATGGACTGAAGTATCATCATAAAGAACGGTCCCATCGAAAAGGTTTCCGTCCCAGGTCTCAATTTTGCAGTACTCGCCCTCTATACTTGACATGGTATAAGAACCTATTGTTCTGAGTCTGATCCTTCCATCATCTTCTATTCTGCTTATCATCCCTCCCAGCGTATCAAGATGCGCCGAGAGGATTATACTTTCCGTAGTTGAACCATTGAGTGTCGCTACAATACTCCCTTTAACAGTTGAACGAATTGTCAGATTCAGTTTCCCTAATCTTTCTCGAACAATATCCATCGCAGCCTCAGTGTGCCCGGAAATACTTCGTGTTTTCAGCAATTGCATCAATGTGTCTGTTACATTACCATCAGCATTCATCGGATTCCTTTCATTCTATTAGAAGGGTTTGTACATATGGAAATTATAATCATATTCCAGTCATGAGAAAAAAGCGTACAAAACGGTTCTTAAAGGTTCTCAGTCTTATTCTCCCCTTTGCGCTGCCGGCGGGAGTATTCGTATTCTGGCTCGCTTATCAGTGTCAGGGGCAGGATGGTGATCCACTTCATATAGTTGCATACATGGATCCCGATGGAGGCCGAACTACAACATTCTCCACAATACTTCCCGATGGAAATGAAGCGGTATGGGAATGTTCGGATGGAACCTTTATTGAAACCGGAGATGTTACAGCAGCGGGCAGAACAGTTACATGGCAACCGCGTCCGGGGCTGGAAGATTCCGTTCTGATTGTTATCACAACTTCTGCTATTTCAGATACAGTCAGATTCCTTCCGGTAATTCCGGACGTAATTCCATCTCTTACCGTATCCGCCGCATATAATCTTGCCATTCTCGAAAGAGCCAGAAGCATACTTATAGCTCCAGGCATCTACCGAGCCATATCCATGCCTGACGCTCTTAGAGGATACGACGGACTTGTTGTTCTGATTATCAAAACACAGCAGAACAACCGCGAGGCTTTTTGTATGCTCCCGGGTGACACTGTCGAAATATTCCTCCCGCTGGGCGGTACCATACAGGCCGCAGGCCTTGATGAAATGGAAGATGCCATGGATAACTCGGGTAATGTTCAGATAGTATTTGAAATTTTATCTGAACCTTCTGAAGAACCCCCTTCTTCTGGAGAACAACAATAGCATAATAATACCTGCAAACCATATAACCAGCATCCATTCTTTGAATTCAAATCTTCTGAATTCAAGCATATACAAAAGTTTCAACCAGATAAATACCGTCCATTCAGCCAGAATGGAAGCACCTGATGCGATGAATCCCCAGGATAGAGAAATCACACCCAGAGCCATAAGTGTCAGCATGAAAGGGAGTGATATCACAGTTGCAATCGGCGCAACAGGACTTACGGCACCGAATGTATTTGAAACCAGAGGAGCAAGAGAGAAGGTTACTACAACTCCTGCGTATAGAATCGACAATGCTTTTTTGTAAATGTTCCCTCGGAAACTTCTTCCAAAGATAATCAGGCTGAGCACAGCGCTGAACGACATCTGAGCTCCAATATCATTCAGAACGGAGCCCGAGGAAAGTATTATCAGCACAATTACGGCGAAGGACCATATGAAGAGAAGATCAGGAGTTTTCCCAACCGCCTGCCATGCTATCAGAATGAACATTCCCATTATTCCGGCTCTCACAGTCGAGGCTCTGGCACCTGCAAGAAAGACATAGCTGCCCATAAGAAGGATCGTTATTAACACAGCCAACCATGTTTTGCCGAATATTCGTCTGGCAATAACGAGAATTATCGCACATATGATTCCAACATGCAGACCGGATACAGCAAGAAGATGTGAAGTTCCTGTCATTTCAAAAACCCTTCGCGTATGGATGGGAATAGTTCCCCGTTCACCTGCGAGAAGTGCGGAAACAAGCGAACTCGTCTCCCTTGAATGCATCCTCTCTCTCCACCTGCTGCAGATTACTCTTCTAACTCTGTTCTGCAGACAATCGTACTGGATTGGAGTGAATGAGCAGATCTCAAGGAAATCGCCCCGTAGTGAGCCGAGAACAAGCACAGAATCTCCTCTTCTGACTGATTGAGCCAGTTCTTTGTCTGAAGCCCATACATTTCTGACGTATTCAATTGATAGAAGCGCTCCACGTGTTGTGGATGTTTCTACCCTGCAGCTCCAGACTCCTCCCTGTGCTGTTTCACTGGTCTCTACATTCTCTTCACTCAAATGGTTATTATTCAAGTATAATCCGGCAAGCAGTGATGAAGCGCATAACAACAGCATCCCGTATCTTCTATAACCTGCGATTGCCGCGATTAATCCGGCAGATGCAGGCAGTATCCATAAAGGATACCCGATGCTGCAAGGAAGATAGTATCCCAGGAGGAACAGAGAAGTGATCGAAAAGAGCAATTTTCCCAATATCATGATACCTCAAGTTTACACAGAATCTCTTCATAGTTCAAGGGGAATGCCAATATTTATCCTGGATAATTTCAGAAGCGCTTTCAATGTAGGTTCAGTTTTCAGATCTGTAGAGGCAATCTCACCTGCTGCTGTGTTTCTTACAGGCACGTGCTGCAGACCGGGAAACAGGAAACTCAGTCATACTTCGAGGGGAACCTGTGCTTCAATTCCCTGGAGATATTTCAAAGATATTGAAGAAGCTGCACACTGGGTGAAAGGAACCGGTCGTATGCTCATAGCTGTTGAAAATACATCCGACGCTATCCCTTTCTGGGAAGCACCATTCGATCTTTCCTCAGCTTTTCTGTTTGGAAATGAAGCAGATGGAGTGAATCAGAATGTTGCGAATATTGCTGATTTGCGAATATATTATCCCCAGTCAGGAACCAGGAAATGTATTAACGTCTCAAGTACTGCTGCGATTATTGCATCTGAAATTCAAAAAAGGAGAATCGATGTCAGCCCCTAAGATTATGAAGTACGCACTTCTGATACTCTTGATTGTGTCATCTGTTCTTGCGGGAAAATGGATATTTCAGGTTGACCCTGTCATCTGCAACGGTTGTGGTATATGTATCAACTGGTGCGACGAAGGCGCACTTACTATGTATGGCGGCAATGCTGTCATAGATCCTGAACTCTGTACAGGTTGTGGTATATGCGCAGACCATTGTCCCAGAAATGCTATTTACAAAGTATGGTATGAGGGAATTGAAGAGTCTGAATCATCCGTTTCCCCGATGTATGGTCCAAATCCGACACACGGCCTTTTACACATCGAAGGTGCTCAATCCGGAACAGATATATACGTGCTGGATATTTCAGGAAGATTAGTTGCCTCGACCATAACAGATTCCGACGGTTACGCTCTTCTTGATCTGTCAGGAAGCGCCTCGGGCAATTACTGCGTAATGCTTGGTGAAAAAATCATGGGTCAGATCACACTGGTGGAATAGCGCCGAAAGTGCCACCCACTTATAAAAGCGACAAACGAAGGCTACATTCTATAACTCATATTCCAGCAATGACAACAGTTCTAAAAGCGTCTACTACGGGGTATCAGATTTAAGAAAACAATTTGAATCAAGGCTCGGGCTCCGCGATTTAAACGAGTT
>CBDVBK010000057.1:0-22728 GCA_965372215.1 uncultured bacterium
ACGTTCGGTGCTGTGGGAGGCGGCGGTAGCAATACTACCGCCTACCCGATAATTAAACCCTCACATCGAGCCTGCCACACACCAATAAATGATATGAGGTCTTCCGGAATATGGAATACCAGTGACGAATCCGTGAAAGCGCATTCCCTTTCCTTCCACCTTTGAATAAGGTATTTTCTGCCTGAAATGGATCTTCTTGACAATGCAATCAGCAACGATCTGAAGCCCCCGCTGGCAGATCTTCTCAGACCATCCACACTTGAGGAGGTCGTTGGACAGGTACACCTGCTGAACAATGGGGCTTCATTCAGGAAAGCTCTTACAGAGGGAGTGCTGGGATCCTTCATTCTCTGGGGGCCTCCCGGCTCAGGGAAAACAACTCTTGCTCTTCTGATCTCAAAATACACCGATCAGCATTTTGTTCGATTCAGCGCGGTCACAGGGGGAGTAAAACTGGTGAGGGCGATTGTCGAGGATGCCCGGAGACTGCAGGTTAGCGGAACCGGGACGATTCTGTTCGTTGATGAGATACACAGGTTCAACAAAGCCCAGCAGGACGCGTTTCTTCCGCACATTGAAAACGGTACTATCACTCTGGCCGGTGCGACCACTGAGAATCCGTCTTTCGAGATCAACGCACCTTTACTCAGCAGGTGTTCGGTATATGTTCTGAAAAGACTGAAGGAATCCGAAATACTGTCGATACTGAATAGAGCGGTTTCACACCACTGCTTCATGGACAAGATCCCTTCAGGTATTCAGGATGGCGCTCTTGAGAGGATAGCGGAGATCGCGGATGGTGATGGCAGACGTGCGTTGAATCTGCTGGAACTGCTTGCGGGTATGTCTTCCGGGAAACAGATAACCATTGAGCAGGTGAGCAAAGCTGTTTTATCTTCTCCTCTGAGCTATGACAAATCCGGTGAAGAACATTACAATCTAATCAGCGCTCTGCATAAATCACTTCGATCGAGTGATGTAGACGCTTCTCTTTACTGGCTGGCAAGGATGATATCTTCCGGTGAGAATCCCCTTTACATTGCCAGGAGGATGATCCGTTTTGCTACCGAGGATATTGGTTTAGCTGATCCCTCTGCTCTTACCGTAGCTATGAGAGCCACGGATTCATACAGGTTTCTTGGATCTCCTGAGGGAGATCTGGCGCTTGCTGAGGCGGCATGCTATCTGGCGCTTGCGCCAAAATCGAATTCCGTTTACACTGCCTGGAAAAAAGCGGTATCTGCCGCACAGAGTGGTGGAAGTCTTCCCGTTCCTCTTCATCTGCGGAATGCTCCAACTGAATTGATGAAGAAGCTGGATTACAGCAGGGGTTATCAGTATGCCCATTCCCAGCCGAATGGAGTGGTATCCCATCGCAATTTCCCTGATGAAATTGAGGAAATCGAGTTTTACAGACCGTCAGAATCCGGAAGAGAATCTGCCATCGCGCTGAAAATGGCTGAATGGAGAGAAATCAGGAACAGGGCAAGAATGGATGGAGAGAATTCTTGAACACAAATTATTCCTCATCTCTTCTCCGCAAGAAAATGGTCAGTCATGATATTGCGAACGCCGGTGTTTCCAGTCCGGGAATACTTGACGCCTTTATGAAAGTCCCGCGGGAAAAATTCGTATTGCCCGGAACGGCAGCCTCTGTTGCATATGGGAATTATCCGCTTCCCATCGGGTTCGGACAGACTGTATCTCAACCTTTTATTGTAGCTTTCATGCTTGAGATGCTGCGGTGTCCGCCCGGCAGCAGAATACTGGAGATAGGTACCGGATCAGGGTATCAGACCGCAATCCTTGCCTGCATGGGGATGGATGTTGTAACTTTGGAGTTGATACCGGAGCTCGCTGTTCGAGCAAGAAGGACAGTTCTTGAACTGTATCCTGATTCAGGAATAAGGTTTATCGCTGCTGACGGATATAATGGCTGGTTACCTGCCGCGCCTTACGATGGAATCATTGTTTCTGCTTCTCCTCCGGAAGTTCCTGAAGAACTCGAACATCAGCTGAGTTCATCGGGGGGCAGGCTGGTTCTTCCTGCCGGTTCCTGGTCTCAGCGGCTGATTGCGATAACCAGGTGTGGAAGTGATTTCTCACTGGAGGAATCACTCCCTGTCAGATTCGTACCTCTTGTCAGGTCGGAACGTCGAAAGAAAGGGAAATGATGATAAATAAACCGTGTGAAAAGAAGACCGGAACAGTAGCTCTGATCGGAAGTGAAGCCGGTAGAATCGCGAACAGTATCGGGGAATTGCTTCCTGTTCCCTTCAGAGTAATTGAAAATGTCAGGGAGCTTCGTGATCAGAACTGCTCAGCATTTATCATTATCTGCCCTTTAGATAATTCCGAATTGAATTCACTATACTCCAGTTCTTCCGGTTCAGTTGTTTTCAGAGAAACTCTCTCGGCAGTCATTGCTCCATTCGCTCTGGCTGAATCTTCTATCGAGCCGGAAATCATGCTGAGAGAAAGTCATTTTGCCTGCACATTGCTCTCAAGGATAAGCGGGCTGATTTCCGTTTCTTTCGTGAATTCAATGTTTTCAAATTTCTTCATGTGGGAGAGAACCGGTGCTCTCCTTCCGTTTTTCATCCATAATATGAACAATATGCTTGCCAGAATAATGGGAAACATAGAACTGGCGGAATTTTATTCCGCTAACGCGATACAGGTAAAAGAAAAACTTGCCATTGCTCTTGAAGGTGCTGAAGATCTGAGAAATTTTCTTGAAAAACTATCCACTCATTCTTCATACTATGGAAATTACGATGATCTGTGGACTCCCGGAAATGAGAAGGCTGTGCTTGAAATGGGGCAAATGTCCAGTGGAACATCTGTTGAGTTTACCTGCATGAAGACCGGTGATATTCCGGACCGGCTTCCGGTTAAGAGATGGATACTGAATTCACTGATAGGAATCCTGTCCGCTGCAGCGACAATCTCTGTAAACGGCTGCGGTGCGGTACATATGGAAGTATCACGAATGAGGGAAACCGTCATTTTCACTATTAAATGGAACAGATCATCCAGGGATGATCTCTCAGACTTGAAACTGTTTTCGACAGCCGATCTCGCTGCGACAGCTGCTGTGCTGGCATCTCATGCCGGCGTTTTCTTCAGGCTTGATGAATGGAGCGTTGCTCAGGGAGATGTTTTTATTGCCGTTCCAATTAATCATGAGAATCGGACTCTCTGACATGAATACACAGGATTCGGCAGATTTGAATGAGGCTTGTAATTCATCAACTTCAGACGAGGTTCTTGCGCTGTTTCAAAATGAGCCGGCGTTACGGCTGACATTCGGACAGATTGCTTCCAGACTTGAAGGGAAGCATCCCGATTTGTCCGGAGCGGTGGAATCCCTTGTTAAAAGCGGATTACTCCACCACGCAAATGGAAAAAAATATGCGCTTCCGGAGGAACTCGGCCTATTTCGCGGGACAATCAGAATTTATCCGAGCGGGAACGGATTACTGAAAGTTGGAAACGAAAGGATTGGGATTGATTCCAGAAACATTTCCGGCGCGTTGAATAGCGATACGGTCATGGTGCGCAGATTCAAGCCGGGTACTCATGGAAATGTGAGCAGTGGAAAAGTCGAATCCGTTCTTGAGCGCTCCAGAAAAGGTTTAAGTGGCGTAGTCAGGAAAGCTGGCAGAGGCTGGATTATTGATCCGGTTGATCCATCGCTTCCAAGAAGAATACCTTTGAAAACAGGATCCGGAACAGATATATCCGAGGGAAGGATAGTATTCGCCCTTCTGGATTACTCAGGCAGGAAACTCAGGGCTTTTGCAGCAGCTGATATCGGGAGTTCGAATTCCCCTTCAGCGCTGATCGATTCTGTTGTGCTTGATCATGCTTTACCGGAGAAATTCTCAGACAATGTACTTGATGAGGCCGCCGGACTGGCATCCGAGCCATGGTCCTTAGATGGAAGGATCGACTTCCGGGACCTGTATACGATTACGATTGACCCTGTCGATGCTCGTGATTTCGACGACGCGATTTCTATCCGCGAAGTGGACGGCCTTCGTGAACTTCACGTTCATATCGCTGATGTTGCGCTGTACGTCACCGGGAACAGCGCTCTTGATACTGAAGCCAGATTGAGGGGAACCAGTGTTTATCTTCCGGACAGGGTAATCCCCATGTTACCTGAAAGCCTCTCAAACGGTGCATGCAGTCTGAGACCGCTCGAAGACAGGCCGACGAGAACGGTTGTCATGAAATTCGATGAAACAGGCGATCGCGTGGATTTCAGCATAGTTCCGTCTGTCATAAGATCCGACAGACGGATGACATATGAAGAAGCGTATGAGTACTTGAATGGCACCGGTTCCGATCCTGAGCTGAAAGATCTCTTCGGGATTCTGGGTGGCCTATCAGATGATCTCGACAGAGTGAGGGATGCAAGAGGAACTCTGGATCTTGGAAGCAGCGAGTACAGAGTCGAATTTGGAAGTGACGGGTGGCCTTCAGGTTTCAGGCGTATTGTATCTGATTCAGCGCACAGGCTGATCGAAAATTTCATGATTGAAGCGAACAGGGCGGTAGCTGATCATTGCATGTGGTCGAACCTTTCCGTGCTGTTCAGAGTACACGATGAGCCAGTTGAAAAGTCCGAGGAGCGTCTTGCGGAACAGCTTTATTCACTGGGAGTGAAGCTTCCCGGCGGGAGAGTTCACAGCACAGCAGTTCTCAGGCGGATCCTTGACGGTCTTCAGGATTCACCTCTTCGCGATCTGGCTGTTGAGTACATTCTTCGATCTCTTCAGAAAGCTGTTTATTCACCCTCGAACACAGGGCATTTCGGGCTTGCTCTGAGAAGCTATATGCACTTCACAAGTCCCATAAGACGTTATCCTGACCTTCTTGTGCATCAGGTTCTTGCAATGCAGGAGGGTGGAATTATCCCTTCTGCCGGCGGAGATATCGCTGAACTTGCGTCAGGAGCTAGTAATTGTGAGCTGAATGCTGAAAGAGCTGAACGGGAAGCCGATGAACTGATGGGGCTTCTTTACCTTTCCCGGAGAACGGGTAACGTGTATGATGGCGTGGTTACCGGCGTGAAACGGTTCGGTATATTCGTCAGACTTGCAGGTGTTCCCGCTGAGGGTCTTGCCCCTGCGAGCGAGATCAAAAGGGCTGGTATTCCATTCAATGATTTGAGTGGACCTTTTCGGGAAGGTTCGAATGTGAAAGTGGAAGTGGTATCTGTTAAACCGCTTGAGCGGAAACTGACACTCAGACCTGTCAAAGCGGAGAGAAATGAAAGTGATCACTGATTTTACAGGATTGGCCGAAGCAATTCAGAAATGGATCTGCAGAACTGTTTCCAGCGCTTCAGCTGGCGGAGTAGTGGTAGGACTCAGTGGAGGAATTGATTCCGCTGTAGCCGCTTCTCTTTCTTCTCGAGCGCTTGGTCCTCAGAATGTGCTCGGGCTGATAATGCCATGCCGAAGCGCACAGGAAGACACGGATGATGGTATTCGAATAGCTGAGCATCTTAAGGTCGATTACCGTGTGCTGGATCTCTCTCCCGTTCTGGAGTCAATAAAAAAGGCTGGGGGACTCGAGGAAACTTCGGTCATGAATATAGCCAATATCAAATCCCGCCTGAGAATGACAATGCTTTACGCGAATTCTACCGACCGGCTCGTTCTTGGAACGAGTAATTATTCTGAGATACAGGTTGGATACTGGACCAAGTGGGGGGACGGTGCGGCTGATCTCCTACCTTTAGGCAGGTTATATAAAGAGGAAATAAGGAAACTCGCTGAATCGCTGGAACTTCCCGGATGGATTATAAGACGGGTTCCATCTGCCGGATTATGGCCCGGTCAGAGCGATGAAGGTGAAATGAGAGTATCATACTCCGATATTCAAGCATATTTTGAAGGGACTGGTGTGTCTGAAGCAGCAGCAGAAAGGATACATCATCTGGCTGATTTAAGTGAGCACAAGAGGAATCCGATCGTATTCTTTGAAGCTAGAAAATGGATGGAGAGTAATGGCTGACAGAAAAAGAACCGCTCTGATAAGTGTCTGGAACAAGAAAGGTCTGGAGAAATTCGCTACAGGACTCTCCATGCTGGGCTGGAGAATATACGCTTCCGGAGGTACCGCGGATGCGATCAGAAAATCAGGGATAGCAGTTACACCCACAGAGGAAATTACAGGAATTAATTCGCTTCTGGGCGGCAGAGTCAAAACTCTTCATCCCGAACTTCATGCTTCGATACTGGCAGCCTCCGATGACCGTCTCCTCAGAGAAAAGGAAGGAAAACCTCTGTTCGATCTTGTCGCGGTTGACTTCTACCCCTTCAGTATGACCGATGGAATGGAACCGGTTGACCCTGAACTTGTGGAACTCATAGATATCGGCGGCCCGACAATGATTCGTGCTGCCGCCAAGAACTGGCGTCATGTCATTGCAGCAGCAGGAGCAGATGTATTTCAGGAAGTTCTTGAAGCCGTATCAAACGGTCGGGATGATGAGGATTTCAGAAGAACCATGGCAGCCCGGACGTTCGACATCACGTCCCGATACGATCTTGAGATTGCTGTAAGTCTTGAGCGTGGTATAGTGCCTGTTCTCCGTTACGGTGAAAACCCGCATCAGCCTGCGTCAGTGCATTTTACGTGGCCGATGGAAGGGTTCGGCAGAGCTGAGATACTCGGAGGTAAAGCTCTGAGTTATAATAATTATCTTGATGCGACTGCTGCGTGGGATCTCGCTTCTGAGATGCCTGGAAATACACATTCCGCAGTATTGATGAAGCATGGAAATCCCTGCGGCGCAGGAACCGGACAAACTCCTGCCTCCGCCTTCACTCATGCATTCAGGGCTGATACTGTCTCGCCTTACGGTGGAATACTGGCGGTTAACAGTAATGTTGACATGGAACTGGTTGCGAAACTTAAAGGGATTTTTCTGGAGATCGTTCTTGCTCCATCATTTGATGATGATGCACTTGAGAGACTTCAGAAAAGGAAGAAACTTCGAATACTGAGAATGCCTGAGGGACATGATAATGGAAAACAGATCAGAAGCATCTGGGGCGGTCTGCTCATTCAGGACGCTGATTCAGTTAGCGGCCTGGAAAATGTGGATGTTGTTTCCGAGAGAAAACCCTCGGTAGCGGAACTGCAGGCAATGGACATTCTTTGGATAATATGCAGATCAGTTAAGAGCAATGCGATAGTCGTCGGTGACAGCTTTGGAACTCTTGGTGTCGGTGCCGGACAGATGAGCAGGATCGAAAGCCTGGATCTTGCCATTCGAAGAGCCGAACGTGAAGGGCATTCTCTGAATGGAGCAGTACTGGCTTCGGATGGATTATTTCCCTTCAGAGATGCTATTGATCGAGCAGGAAAAGCCGGAATAAGCGCTGTTGTGCAGCCGGGCGGCTCAATTCGCGATCAGGAAGTCATTGATTCGGTGAACGAGCATGGAATGACCATGGTGTTCACCGGAACAAGGCATTTCAAACACTGACGGGGACTGCATGAGAATCCTCCTTCTGATCACACTGTTGATCGTTGTGTGCTCTGTATCCGGATATTCACTCGAAACGGTTGATTCCCTTGCTCTGACTGGAAGAAACAGCCTCGCGGTTTCCGCATTGCTTGAACTCCTGAGGGAAAGTAACACCGATATCGATCCGCTGCTGTTCAGACTCACAGGTATTTATCACGCAACCGGACGGGAGAATGAATGTATTCTGCTTCTGGACAGTATCGAACGGGCCAGGAATATTGATCTGTCAGGATGGAAAATATCCCTTCTTGATCTCTCTTCCAGACAGGGAGAAGCGTTACTGCTTGTTTCGGAAAATAACATTCTTCTGCGATTCTGGCTGACAAGGGATTCGGATGAAAGGCCTGTTTCCGGTACACTTCCAGCACCGGAGAACATCGCTGAAAGGGCAATCCGCTCGATGATCTGCCCTGATGGTCAGATGAACAAGGGACAGATTGATCAGACCGTTAATGATTCGCGCATACTCCCTTTTCTTGGGGATGAGGTCTGCGATGAACTCGAGATCACACTTGAAACCGCAGGCTCCTGGTGGGATGAAGTCGCATTCGACCTTGCCTCATTTCATGAGAATGACAGGTTCGAACTCCTTCAGGCAAAAAGAGAAAGATTTCTCTTCTCCGGTACGATCGAGACCTGGGAGAAGAGGCTTGACCGGGGCGGACAAATATCAGCTCTGGCAGCCATGATGCTGATCGGTCTGGATAAGGAAGCCTGGTCAACATCCTGGAGAGTAACCGATGTTCTTGTGGAAGAAGGTTACATCAGCACCGCTGAAAGCCTTGCTGTCGTTTCAAATGACTCGGTTTTTTTCGCAGGTTTAACCATGTCCATACTCAGAGAGACCTCCCGTTTCACAGATCTGCTGACCTTCTGCGATTCTATTTCTGATGATTCCCCCGATTCGCTTCGTGCAAGAGCAGCCCTTTATAGAGCACGTGCACTGAGAGGCCTGAAGAGATCGCCCGGTGAATACTACAGCAGCTATCACGAGTTCGCTGAGGGGTATCCATGGCATCCAACGGCTTCTGAAGCGGCTTATCTGGCAGCGAAGTATTACGATTCTGAGAGAAACTGGCCCTTTGCTGCGGATGCGTACATGGCGTCTCTTTCACTCGGGAATTACGGTGGTGCCCTTGCTTGCTGGCGAGGCGGATTCTGTCATTATATGTGCGGCAGGGGAAATATCGGAGATTCGATCTGGGTTGAAGGTATTCGAAATTATCCTTTCTCTGCATGGTGCGATGAAATGCTTTTCTGGAGAGCCAGATATGCGAACAGAACAGGTAATACAGTGCTTGAGAATGCTCTCCTGCTTGAAACAGCGCAGAAACACGCCTGGGAGTTCTATGGACTGCTGGCTTCCGAGAGAACAGGTGGCGGTTCAGAGAAGATCGAGTATTCACGGTTGGATCTTTCGAGCGATCCGGTTACATCGCTTGCCGTTGAGATGATGAAGAATGGATATGGAGCAATGGCCTCATTGATGCTGTACACAACCTATGCCTGTGATATAGGACTCAGGGCCGCTGCTCTTTCGCTTATGGGCGAACATCGTGAATCTCTGGCACTTCTTCGAAGATATGACATTGAGCTTCGGAGTGCCGGCGTCGGTATGCTGCCTGATACTCTGCTGCGCTTCTACTTCCCGGCTCCTTATTTAGAGCTCACTGAGAGTACTGTATCCAGCATGAATATCGATGCATTCATTATAACCGGACTCATGCGTCAGGAAAGTTATTTCAACAGATTCGCCAGATCATGGATCGGAGCAAAGGGTCTGATACAGTTGATGCCCGGAACAGCGGGTGATATCGCCAGATGGTACGGTCTTCCCGCTCTGTCCGGCGATGATTTCTATATACCGTTCAATTCCATACTGTACGGTTCTCTGTATCTGGCGAGACAGAATTCAGCCTTCAATGGATCATCGGTTCTTGCCCTGGCCGCCTACAATGCGGGACCTGGGAATGCTGCAAAATGGATGGAAGCCTTCCCACTTGATTTATCCGATCCCGAGCTGTTTATTGAACAGATACCTTTTACTGAAACAAGAGGGTACGTGAAACATGTGCTTGCAAACGCATGGCTGTACTCGGAGATACTGAATTGAAGCTTCTGACGTTTGTGTTACTGATATTTATATCGCTTTCGTGTCGACCCGTATACGAGGAGGAACTGCCACCGCCGCAAACAGAAGAGGAAATCCGGCCTGCAGTATTCATGGAGGTTGATTCTATGTATCTGGCCGGCGGGTTTATCCAGGTTCGTGACTCATTAGTCTCCATTCTCAGAACAGATCCGTCTCTTCTGGACGAAACCCTCTTCAGGATGCTTGGACTTTATCACGGAAGAGCTATGGAGCATGATTACATTTATCTGCTGGAAAGTCTTGAATCCGATGGTTTCGGCAACCTGAGAGGCTGGAAAGTTTCGGCGCTTGATCTCGCCGGACTTCCCGATGAAGCTCTGGCGCACCTGCTGCCTGATGAACACCTGCTTGAAGCATGGCTTATCTGCGAAATTGACTCGTTGCATGAAAATATGACTCTTCCAATCCCCAGAGGACAGGGCGAAATATTCGCGATGGCGATGGCTGCCGCTCCGGGATCGATGTCCCCATCCGATATCCGCTTGATTGCTTCAGTTGCAGATCATTTTCCATCGGTCAAGTCTGTTGTTCTTCGGGAACTCGATGTTTCCAGTGATACGGCTGGAATCTGGTGGGATGAGGTTCTGAATACAATTAGCAGCGAGATGGTAACTGCTGAGCCGCTTCTGCTTTCCAGATTGGCATTTGAGGGTTGTGAGTCATTTGAATACTGGTCTGATATCCAGCGTACCGGAGGAGAGGCGTGCGTAATCGCGACAGAAGAAATTCTGGAGCGATATGCCGGGAATTATATTCCATCCTGGCAGACAGTTGACTGCCTAATCGAGCAGGGTGAAACCGAACTTGCGCTTGAATATGCTGAAAACGGTGACTCTTTCCATAGAGCAGGAGCTGAAATGGCTCTTCTGCTTGATGATCACAGATACGATGATCTGATCGGATTCTGTGATTCGTTCAAAGAGGATGTGCCGGATTCACTTTCAGCCAGAGCTGCGCTGTTCAGAGCACATGCTCTGAAAGCTTCCGGAAGAGGGGGCAGTGCCTGCTATCCGGAATATCTCATCTTTGCTTCTGAATACCCCTGGCATCCGGAAGCCAGGGAAGCTGCCTACAACGCAGGCAAATATTTCGATTGTGAACAGGAATGGACTGATGCAGCTGAAGCCTACCTGATATCGCTGAGAACATCCGGCTCGTGGGAGGGGGATGAAAGAGCGCATTGGCGGGGTGGTTTTTCATTGTACATGTCCGGAAGAACCGTTCAGGCCGATTCCCTATGGGAAGCGGGCTGCGCTCGCTGGACATCCGGTTACTGGAGAGATGAAATGCTTTTCTGGAGGGCTCGTCTTGCAGGTGAATCCGGTAATGATCATCTGCGGGATTCTCTCCTCTACCAGGTTGCTCAGCAGCACCCATGGGAATTCTATGGTATCCTTGCTTCAAAAAGGCTTGGAATTACGGCAGCAGAAAGTTTTTCTATTCCTGAGATCAGATTACTGGAGGATACCGCATGTTCCCTTGCGATAGAACTCACATCGGAAGGTTACGGGGTAGCAGCTGTTGAAATGCTTGAAAGTGGATCAGCAGGCTCACTCGAGCAGAGAGCAGTCGCGCTTTCGCTCATGGGTCAGCACGGAAGCGCTCTCAATATCCTTCGCCTGCTCGATGTTGATCTTCGCGAGTCATTTTCAATGCTGCCGGATTCACTTCTGTGCTTCTATTACCCGTCTCCATACAGGGATCTAGCTCAGGCATCTACGGATACACTTGCCCTTGAAGCCAGTATGCTGCAGGGTATAATGAGAGAAGAGAGTTATTTTGACAGATTGGTGATCTCCCGAGCGGGTGCGCGCGGAGTCATACAGCTCATGCCTGGAACTGCATATGATGTTTCCAGATGGTACGGTCTTCCTCGACTTGAGGAGGATGAATTCTTTGATCCTGTCATTTCCGTTCCTTATGGAGCGTTGTATATCAACAGGCAGCGAAGCAGATTCAACAATGATATTCCTCTTTTTCTGGCCGCATACAATGCCGGTCCTGAGAATTCCGCAAGATGGGTTAACATGCACGGATGGAACTCTGGAGACCCTGAACTCTATATTGAGCAGATAACGTACAGAGAGACCCGGATGTATGTGAAGAAGGTATTGAGATCCGCCTGGATTTACGAAAGGCTTGAAAAATGACAACTCTTATTTTCCTGTTCCTGCTGAACTATTTTGTTGACCCTGCTGTTCCTACAACTCTTGTATATCCTCCATTCGGTCACTGCATGGGTATATACAGGGCAGGAACGGAACAGCTTGCGATTCTCCTTGGAGGTCTCGTCAGATTTGATGATCCACAGGGACTCGCATGCGTAAAACTCGAAGACTGGGATGATCCTGGAACCTCGGACGATGATGAACTGGCGGTATACGGTGTGAATTCCGGAACCGGACATATCATCTATAATGCCAATATGTACACGCTTGGCCTCTATGGTGGTACCGGTTCGGATGAAGATGAACTTCGTAAGCCTCACGGGATAGCTGCGGATCCGTCAGGCATGGTTCTGGTGGCTGACACAGGTAACCAGAGGGTGATGGTTCTTCGGAGAAATGGATCCAGACTTATTCCCGACGGACACATTCCGGGTTCTTTCATCGAGCCCTGGGGTGTTGCGATCGACGGCAGTGGAAAGATTTTCATAACTGACCGTGCTGGAAACGCGCTGTTCATATATTCATCTGTCTCGGATTCTCTTCCTGATGTAATTGAACTCAACACTCCGGGAGGTATCTGTGCAGTGGGGATGGAAACCTGGTTCTATAAAGATGAAAGCAGCATTATCGTAGTAACAGATGAGGGATCAACGCTGGTAAAAATCGAGAACGGTATAATTGTTGAATCAGCTGATATTGATGATTGCGGGGGAGGGATTTTCAATTATCCCGCAATTGATTTCTGGGGGCATGTCTGGGTTACAGATAGTCTCTGCAGTACGATTCACAAGTTTACTCCTGATCTTGAGTACCTTGTCAGTTTTGGATCCGAGGGGCACGAAGACAGGGAATTCACAAATCCGACAGGCCTGGCCATATGGAAGCGATTCGGCCAGGTGTTCGTAGCCGAGAGAGAGGGGGCAAGGTATTTCTGGATCGGTGCTGATCTGATTGACCTTACAATAGAATCAACCGGCAGAGGTTTGCAGTTAACCGGAATTCTCACCGAGAAAGCCATTCTGGACGCAATGATCATCGGCCCTGATGGATCCGAGATACGTCGTATTTTCGAAGGCAGGCACTCAGCTGGACAGCTGCATCTCCAATGGGATGGCTGTAACTCGAGAGGAGTACCTGTCGAGGGTGGGGAATTCAGTCTGGAGCTTGTTCTGCAGCCTACATATTCAAGCAAGGGCTATTTCAGCAAGACATTTGTCGAAGATTTCATGCTGGATTCTCTTCCGGAAGCGGTAACAGGGAGGGGGAGAGGCAGCTGAGATACGCTTTTTTTGTAATACTCCTCATTCTATCGGCTTTCTTCAGCGGAACCGAGACAGCCTGTTTCAGCCTTAACAGGCTCCAGAAAAGAAGACTTAGAAAAACGGAATCAGGCAGGAGAGTAATACACATGCTCTCCACACCTGAGAAACTACTTTCCGCTCTGCTCTTCGGAAACACTGTTGTGAATGTTATTGCATCTGCGCTTGCCGTATCCATTACCGCTGATCTGTATCCGGAGAATACCGGTCTGAGTCTGGCGATGTCCGTTACTGCGATGACTTTTATTCTGCTTGTTTTCGGTGAAATATCTCCCAAGACTCTCGCTGTCTCACATGCGGGGAAATGGGCTTCACGAAGTTCAGCGGTAATGCTTGTCTATCTTAGAATATGTGCTCCTGTTGCCTCAGCTCTTTCTCGAGTGTCGAAATACATAGCTCGCCTGAGCGGAGTAAGTCATCCTGGAGAAACTCTATCGCACGAGGAGATCATCGCGCTTGTTGAACTGGGACAATCAGAAGGACTGCTCGGTCTGGAAGCTGGAGCTACCCTGAATCTCCTGACACTTGAGGAATCTCAGTGTACTCATGTAATGAAACCGCGATCGGATGTAGCTGTTCTTCGAACAGGATGGACCCGTGAAAGGTTCACTGAAATCATGGAAAGCACCGGATATACAAGGTATCCTGTGCTGGATGGTCAGGTTGAAAAAGTGCTTGGTTATGTTGATTCAAGAGAGTATCTGCTGTCAGATGAAGAAGACTCGCTTGTTCTGCACACTCTGCCATCATTTCATGAAAATGCCCGGCTCGAAACCGTTCTGAGGGGTCTGAGGGATTCCGATGAAGAAGCGGGAATCGTTTTTGACGAGTACGGCGACTGGACAGGTTTCATCACAACACGTGATATCATTGACAGCATACTGCTCAATCCCGCGATTGAAAATGGATTCCTTCCGGATGGAGTCACGGTTAAAGACGGATGGATGGAGATTCCCGCCTCTATGAATCTGATCACCTTCTCTGAACTCTTGCGAAAAGACATCCGCGCGAAATGGGCTGAGACATGCGCCGGATTGCTTATGGAGGTCACCGGTAGAATTCCTGAAGTGGGAGAGGAGATATTCACGTCGGGGTATCTGTTCAGAATCGTGTCAAAGAGTGGCTCAAGACTGGAACGCCTGGAAGTCAGGTTTGATAAAAGGAGGAGTCCTCATTGTTGATGATTATTCTTTTTCTGACCGCTCTTGCACTTAACGCCTTTTGCAGCGGAAGTGAGACAGCGTTTTCAGCAGCAAGCAGAATAAGAGCCTACAGCCGCCTGAGAGAGGGCAGAAAATGGGCAGGACTGACTCTTTCCTTCATCGAGCATCCCCGCAAATATCTTACTACGACTCTGGTAGGCACGAACGTGGGGATGGTTCTTGCGTCCGCGATTACTTCAATGGTTACCGGAAATACTGGTATCTCATGGCTCGAACCTCTTTCAGTGACTATCCTGGTATTCTTCATTCTGATTTTCGCTGAGATGATACCGAAGCAGCTGATGCTGATATCAAAAGAGCGAGTGGTATCCAGGCTCTCATTTCCTCTCCTTCTGCTCCGGATAATCCTTTTTCCGGTCATTCTTATCGCTGATTTCCTTTCAACTCTGATTGTGGGCAGGAGGATTGATTCCCGTCTTTTCGAAAACAAGAGTGAGATCCTTGGTCTTCTTACCGATTCATCCTCTAAAGCCGGACCGATCGCTGAGAGAGTTCTCAGAATGAACGAGACCATGATAGGCAATGTAATGAGAACACTCCGCGGAGTACCATACATCTGCACAGGGGTATCCCGGAGAGATATCCTGGCGAAACTCATTGATATCGGGTATCCGTTTGTACTGGTTCGTGAGAAGGATGGTGAGACTATCCGCGGTTACGCTGACAGAACTTCGATCATAGGATCCGGGAAAACACTTGACGATACCGGTATTAAAGGATTACCATATTTTGAACTGAGCGATGATCTGATAACTGTTATTACAGGGCTTGGGAAAGCAGCTGCCCCAGCTGGAATCGTGCTTGGGAATACCGGTCAGCCTGTTGGAATTGCCATTCTTGACGATATAGTTGATTTCCTGCTGGGCAAAGAAGTACGCTCTACTTCGGAAACAGGAATCTCCAGGAGAATTGAATGGATTGATGGAAAAGCAGTCGCCAGGTAGTTTTCTCTGGATTGGTGATCATGATCCTCCGTTTGAGGGAGCAGTGATTGATGACCGTACTGATAATCATTCACAATATTCCGCTGTTCTGGTTTCAGGCAGATGCGACCCTTCTGAAGCTGCGGTTCATATAAGGAAGCTGTACGGTACCGACATCCCCTGGTTTGCATTCACATCCGGAGAAAACGCTCAATCGTGGCTTGACGCCGGAGCTACCGGATTTATTTCACCCGAAACTCCCCCCGGTGTAATAGTCGCAACACTTGTAAGTTACTCCCGTCTTCTGGAGACCGCCAGTACACGGAACCCCCTTTCCGGTCTTCCGGGAAACAGGACAATAGCAGCAAGGATAAGATCAGATGTTATTGATGGATCATCAATGACTGCATATCTGGATATTGCAGGATTCAAACCATTCAACGACTACTATGGCTTTACAAGAGGTGATGCTGTACTCCGATCACTTTCAGGAATACTGACTGAAAATCTACCGGATTACTTCACAGGACACATCGGTGGAGATGATTTCATCTGTATAGGAGAAGGTGAAGATTTCGTTGCTTCTGTCCGTCGGGCTGTGAAAGTATTCAACAGCAGAGCAGGAGGATTCTACAACGGCAAGGATCACGCTGCTGGAGGTATCGAGACTCTGGACAGGTCAGGACAGTTCAGGTTCTACCCTGTCATGGATCTGACACTCTCTCTGGTTTCCGGGAAGGACTGCGGTACCGTAGAGGAACTTACTCTCAAAGCAGGTCTTGAAAAGAAGAGAGTAAAGGGGGAAATACCGCCTGGAACTGTAGCCGGTATCCTCAGCAAGTCAGATGTCATACCGGGCTACTCCGATTTCCGGAAATGGGTCAGGAACTGCGGCCCGGACACAGTTCAGATAAAAGCTCTGCTTGAGTCAGCCGGTATTCTGGGTGACAGGAAGATGACCGGCTGCCTGATAGTGATACTTCAGAAAGAACCGGATCATCATTTAAGAAAAAGTGCTGCAAGGGCACTCGGAAATATCGCAGGGCCGGATTCCGCGAAAGCTCTTAAGGATGCGCTGAATGACAGGAGCGCACATGTGAGAACCGCTGCGGCTACTGCTCTCCCATTCGTTCTTGGCAGAGAAGCCGGTGAGATACTGAAAAGTGTCCTTTATGATAAAAGTACATGGGTACGCAGAGCTGCTCTCAGGGGTCTTGGAATAAGCGGATGGAAGGAGGCTGCGTGTATTCTTGATCGTGAGCTTAGAAAACCTGATAAGGGTGGATACTGGCTTAATCACAGGCAGGAACTCGCTTCGACGCTGGAGGGTATTACTTTCCTGGGCGATCAGAGGCTGATAGATGCTGTTATTTTCATTTTAAAGAAGAATCCCGGCGTCAGTAAGGACGCGATCTGGCGCACAATGCTGTCTCTGGGCGGTGATAAGTGTGTTGAGGAGATGATCAAAGCCGCTGAGGACGGCAGGCACTGCGAATACCTTTCATTCCTTGATCGTTTTGACGTTCACTGCGTTTCCCGCATGACACTTGAGAAACTTGAAAGAATTCTGACAGAACTTTATCTGAAAATGAGGAGTGATCGGATATCCGTGCTGAAATTCCTCAGGAGAATACCCGGCAAAACCATTAATGCTATTTCGGAATGGCTGCTTGGACTTACAGACACTCTGGTGGACCCTGATGAATTCGAACTACTCCTTGAGACTATGACTGCAAGGGAAGTCCTTCCACGCGGGTATGATCTGGCAAGAATCGTTAATCGAGCGAAGCAGGGAAGACTGGAACTCACGACAAAGGGAATCGTATCGATGCTGAGATGGGCATCAACCGGAAAGTACACCCTTTCACGAACCTATCTTGAGCGACTTCTTCGGCATGATTCGAGAGAGATCAGAACCGCAGCCGCAAGAACAGTTGTTCAGCTTGCCTGCAAGAGAAAAGATGACTTGACTTCAAATACAGAATGATGGTAAGTCCGAAACTCATTAAAATAACATGATTCCCTATATGATTACCAGGATGTTGATGTAATGAACTTGACCGGGAATACGATTTTTCTTATTTAACTTATTAATTCTTAAACAGGAAAGGATTATTAAATACTTTTGTACCTATTCATCCATGTCAACTCAAATTAATATCAGTGAAAGAAGGAAAAAATGATATTCAATATCATCAGCATGATCATGCTTGTTATCCCGCCTGCAATTACCTCTGAATCAAGCTGGACCTCTCCTGATATCCGTATCGTTGAGGAATGGAGCCTTAATGTGATGGACCACCTGGTCGATCCAATATACGGGCAGCTGGGAACAGTGTACGGTGTTGAATCGGAGGAAGGATTTCAGTGGCATACTATTCTCGTTTATAAGAACTTCGTTCTTCTGCTTGAAGGGGATACTGTAGTAAACAGCATTCCATATTCCGGTGAGATTTACATAATGACCTTCTCTCCGGACTGTCGGTATTTACTCGGATACTGTTATAACGGTGAGAAACTTATTCTCTTCGATCTTGAAGAGAGTACGGTCAAATCAATTCCTCTGTTCTCAAGTTGGATAGGATTACCTGGTCATCCTCGCATTCGAGTAACAAACGGTGGAACAGCACTGGTGAAACATTCCACCTATCTGAGAATGTACGATTCTGATTTCAACTGCATTCTGTCCCGTGACAACTTCAGCTGGGGGGTGGAATTTGTAGGATTGTCGGATGCGGGTGACCGTTTCTATACGACAACCTACGACAGCCTGCGTGCGTACGATATGCAGGGAAATCTTTTATGGAATACTATGTTACCCGAACCACATGAGTTCTGGGGTTTCCGAACAAGAGAATTTGAATTGTCAAATACAGGATCTTTTATAGCTGTTACAGATTTTCACAAGCTTCACATATTCAGCACTGATGACGGCAACCAGATTGCACGCTTTGAATTTGAGGAACACATAAATGATCCCGTATTCAGTGAATCTGATTCTATTATAGCAGTAAGCTGTTTTACTGACCCTCAGACAACTCCTCTTAGACTTTTTCACAGCTTCGGAGTAAGAACAATGTCTCTACAGAATGGATCATTTGAACTGTACAGTTATTTTCAAGCAGCCAACAACCTGTCAGAAGCAGGCATGCCACAATACTTTTCAACTTATACTATGTTAGATAATGGTTCATTACTAGGTTTATTGTGTTACAATACTAAATTCAAAAGGATAGCACTCTTATCACCTACAATGGAAATAATATGGTTATCAGCAAATGTATCACAGGAAGATAGCTTCAGATTCTCTTTCATGTCCAATAGAGGATTCCGCAGCGATAATTCCGGCTTCTGGTACTATGATGGCACCAGTATTCACTCCTGCCTGATTGAGGAGATATAATATGTTTTACCTCTGTTTACTCCTGCTAATATCTTCAGTCGATATTGAATACCCACTTAATCCAGCTGCGTACATAGGCTTCCATCTTTAGAGGGCAGTTGTTAGGATGAGACCTCCTGGCAATTTCGAGGCAGGAGGCTACTCTGAAGAAGTCACGGTGCACGGAGATACAGATCGTGTCAATCCTTCAAGAGAAATCAGAACCGCAGCCGCAAGAACAGTTGTTCAGCTTGCCTGCAAGAGAAAAGATGACTTGACTTCAAATACAGAATGATCATCGGATGGAATCATTATTGAATAAACTTATTAAACACAGATGTATTGTATTACGTGAGGTTATTGATTATCTTTACAATATCTATATGAATTCCAAACCAGGAGAGGAGCGCTTATGAAATATCTTTTTGTTCTATTTTGTTTATCAGCTCTTGCATTTGCAGGAACCATCCATCCTGATCTTCAGGACCTGATGAATTATTCCAGTGATATCGAGCTTATTCCCGTATTCATTCTGGCTCATGGTGAGCTTGATGCCGGATGGATCGATGCAGCAACGGTAGACATGACACGCTCGGAGAAACAGGAGTTCGTTGTTGATGCACTGAAGGAGATTGCTGAGACATCACAGGATGGAATCATTGAGGATCTTGAGATCTATTCATCGGAATGTGTTAGAAATATCGTATCACTGTGGCTGTCCAACGCAGTCTACTGCGAAGCTACCCCATCAGTTATCCTTCAGATATCTCTTCGCGCTGATGTTTCTCTTATCGAGATTGGCGCCCGTGAGGACGCCGGTCTTATCGAACCTGTCGATGTTCATCCCTCAACTCACGAGGAACTTGACAAGGCTATAACCTGGAGCGTCACCCAGATCAACGCTGATGATGTCTGGGCGCTCGGATACAATGGTACGGGTGTTATTGTCGCTGTGATAGATACGGGGACTGATTACAATCATCCCGATCTTCACAACAATATGTGGCATGACACAGGAGCGGGTTATCACTACGGATGGGATTTCTACGATGGAGATAACGATCCCATGGATAGTTCCGGTCATGGAACACACTGTTCAGGATCGGTTTGCGGTGATGGCGAGCAGGGAACGGAGACCGGAGTTGCTCCGGGAGCCACTCTCATGGCCATTCGTATTTATTATTACTATGGCGGAGAAGCTACATGGATTCAGGGAATGGAATTCGGAACTGATAACGGCGCTTCGGTACTGTCGATGTCACTCGGTTCAACGCATGGGAATACCGCTCTCCGTACAGCTAATGAAAATCTCCTTATCGCAGGTGTTTACCACAGTGTAGCAGCCGCTAACAGCGGACCCGGTGCTGGAACCATTTTGTCCCCCGGTGACAGTCCACCACCCTGGTTCCATCCTGATCAGACTTACCACGGCGGTCAGAGCGCTGTCGTTACTGTCGGAGCAACAAACAGCAGTGACGTAATCGCCAGCTGGTCAAGCCGGGGTCCCGTGACCTGGTGGAGTGATTACACCGGTTCAACGCCTCTGATCGATCCTGATATCTGCGGTCCCGGAGTTGATGTAGTGAGCACCAAATGGCTGGGTGGTTATACAACCATGAGCGGCACTTCTATGGCTACTCCTCACCTTGCTGGCGTAGCAGCTCTGATGCTTGACGCGAATGATAATCTTTCTGTCGCGCAGATTGACAGCCTCATGGAGGTTACAGCGCTTGACCTCGGCGCCGGTGGGAAGGATAACACCTACGGAGCCGGTCGTGTTGACGCATATCAGGCTGTTCTGGGCGCACTCTGGGTCGGTCTTGCAGACACCGATGAAGCTGGCCAGCCGGAAGATCTTCTATTAAGCCCGGTCAGCCCCAATCCTGTCAACGGCTTTGCGTCATTTGAAATTTATACTTCCAGAGCGGGTACTTCTGATATCAGCGTATTCGATATCTCCGGACGAAGAGTCGCCAGCATCAGTTCAAGTGAAGTATCCAGCGGAACACATGCATACAACTGGATGGTTCCATCCGAAATAGGCAACGGCATCTACTTTGTTCGTGCCAGTGTTGACGGCAGAACAGTGTCATCAAGGATGACAATCATCAGGTAAACGACAGAACGACTACGAACCGACATGAAAAGAGGGTACTCGCAAGGGTACCCTCTTCGAATTCAGGGACGTAGTCTACCTGGTCAACTTACGGGCGATGTTTCTCTGTTCAGCGCACTTTTTTGATAGTAGTTCCCGGCAATGAGAAGACCGTCGTATACCCCAATGATGAATTCAATCAAGTTACTCACGGAACACACTGCCTTATGAGATGAATCGCTCAGAACTCTCGCGACATAACTGCTGTTACTAAGAAATTTGAAGAAGAGCTAACCGAAAGACGGATTCTTCACTGCGGTAAAGGCACATACATCTGATCGAATTACTGCAGAATTGGAAATTTGCGATTACAAAATAGTATTTCTATATTATGATATAAATGTCATAGATTGGAAATATACATTGAGACTGAACGAATTCGCAGAGCTGGCGAAGAAGCTACCGGTTGTTTCACTTGCTGATGTAAGGAGTGTAATACCCGGTCTTCGACAGGAAACCCTATCAAGGTGGAACCGCAACGGGAAGATCACAATGGTGGCTCCCGGTTACTATGTTCTTCCAGAAGAAACCAGAGATGAGACCGATCTGTTTGCAATTGCCGGAAGGATGTATACACCTTCATTCGTTTCTCTGGAATCAGCACTTTCATTATACAGACTCATTCCAGAGACAGTCCTCTCCGTCACTTCAGTCTGCACAAGAAAGACGAGGCGCATCAATTCACCTCTATGCACATTCATATACCGGAGTATTAAACCGGAGTATTTCTTCGGTTATGACGCAATGACCGGAAGAAATCACAGATATCTTATAGCTTCTCCTGAAAGGGCGGTTGTTGACCTGATCTACCTCAGGAGAGACATCAGTTCAGCAGAAGATATGCTGGAACTCCGTTTTGACAAAGAGGCTTTTAACGAATTGGATACAATGGAAGTCATAGACATAGCAGGACGCTTCAACAAGCCCTGGCTGACAGGGAAGGTAGAAGTATTGCTTAAGGTGATGAAGAATGCTTGACCGCTTGATTGTCTATGATGCTTTTTCTGGTATTCCCGATACCTTTAAAAGAGCGATGCTCAGGGAATACCTGCAGTATAAAACACTTCAATTCATTTTCGGAGCAAAGGATAGCAATAAACTGGTTTTCATGGGTGGAACGGCATTGAGGATATTCTATGGAAGCAGCAGGTTTTCCGAAGATCTTGACTTTGATTCAAATAATCTTTCCGGTGATGACCTTCAGGGAATAGCTCTGGCAGCAATGAATGAATTTAAATTAGAAGCTGTCGAGTGCAGTATTTCCTTTAGCAGAGGGAGTGCATTCTCAGCAAAGCTCAGGTTCACTGATGCCCTTCAGCAGTGGGAACTCACACGCCATGGAGATGAGGTGCTCACCCTCAAGTTTGACGCCTCACCGCAGCAATATAGCTATGCACCGCAGATTAAAGTGCTGAACCGCCTGGATGTGATAGTTCCAGTACCGACAGCCCCTGCGAAACTGATTCTGGCCCAGAAGTTACACGCCATACTGAACCGCAGGAGAATCATGGGGCGTGATCTTTATGACGCCTCTCATCTTTTCGGATTCACAGAGCCGGACATGAATTACCTTGAACAGAAGGTTCAGGTATCTTCCAGAAAGAAGATCGAGGAGCTTATTGTAAAACGCCTCGGCGAAAGAAGCATTGATGACCTGGCAAGGGATGTGGAACCCTTTGTTCCCGGAAGGAACGACCTCCTGAGGGTGAAGCTTTTCCCGGAAATACTTCGAAGCTGGGCAGGCATGGAATAGGGAAGGCGGAAATCACAACTATCATTCTAGACCGTTCTACAATCGGTTGTTGAACTAAGCGCTGCGTCGCAGCGCAGATCCCGCATCATATAAATTCCTTA